>JAAFHM010000411.1 GCA_013298375.1 Ignavibacteria bacterium
CAGGCAATACGCGAGTTGGTTGAAATGCTGGTTCTGATGGCAAAACCGGGGATACAAATTTTTCTTGCGACCCATAGTTACGTTGTTCTCAAGCAATTTTCCATTTGCGTCAGACGTGAAAATGTATCGGCAAATTTCTATGCCTTACGCCGAGAAAAAGGCAGCCCCATTCAATATGAACAGTATGATTTGGCGCTGGGATTTCCTGAAAACAGTCTTTCCGATGAAGCCATGAAAATGGCAGATGAAGAGATTGCTCTGGATTTAGGTGTGTAGATTATGCCCGTATTCAACGAAAGCAATATCACGCTCAATTTTCCCGATGCACAGCATTTCCGTTTTGCGGATTGTGTAGGCTACCAACAATTATCAGGCAATCATTTCAAGGAAATGGACTATGCTTGGTATGACGGCGACAAGAACATCTATTGGCTTTTTGAACTGAAAGACTTTTCGCAAGCGCGGTTGAATGCAGAGACAACGGTGGAGCAACGGGCGTGGGCATTGGTAAAGAAGTCGGTTGACAGCCTTTGTATGCTCCTTGCTGCAAAGCATGATTACAGGTCGGTTGATATTGCTGCGTGTTTGCCTCAAAAACCTGATGCCAACACGCAATTCAAATTTGTATCGGTTATTCATTGCGGTGCGACTCAAAAAGCTGATATTTCCTTGCTTCATGAACAGTTCCGTCAAAAATTTAAGCCGTATGCAGATTTATTTGGAATAACGCATTACGCTGTTCTCGAACATTCGCAGGCAATACGAAAAATTCCAAATAATCTCGTCAAAGAAATTACGCCGTAATGCTCAAAGAACTCCGACAACTATCGCACACAATTCAATACACAAACCCGTATTGGCAGTACGGGTTTGACGTATATGAGAAACCCGACGGCTCACACGGCGAATACCACTACGTGCATTCACGCGGTTCGGTGATGATTATTCCGCGTTTTGACGATGATACGTTTTTGCTCACCAAGCAATATCGCTATCTTAACCGCCGCGTCAGTCTTGAATTTCCAGGCGGTGGGCAACTGCCCAATCTCACGCCCGAAGAGCAGGCACAGCGCGAATTGCAGGAAGAATCGGGGTTTTCCGGTACACTGCACTTTCTTGGCGCGTTCAATCCTTGCAATGGCATTACCGACGAACTCAGTTCGGTTTTTCTCGCTACCGACCTACAACCCGCACCGGAAGCGCGTCCTGACGATTCGGAAGAATTTCTCCGCTTGCGTTTGAGCCGTGCAGAGATCACGGCACTCATTCGCTCCAACGAACTTTGGGACGGTATGACGCTGGCGGCGTGGCAAATGTATCTTGCTTACACTACGGAATCGTGATGATGCTTTGTTGATGCACATTGCCTATTTCTTCAGTATTTTCTCACCTTCTATCCGTTGCTTTTATGACACAAATTCTTGACGGAAAAGCTATTGCGCAAGATGTCCGCGCTGAAGTCGGTATAAAAACACAAGCGCTCAGGGAATCACGGGGGATTCAGCCGGGGCTTGCAGTTTTGCTTGTCGGGGAGAACCCTGCTTCCCAAGTCTATGTGCGCTCAAAAGCGAAAGCCTGCGAAGAACTTGGTTTTTACTCCCTTGTTTTGGAAAAACCTGCTACAATTACAGAAGCAGAAGTTATTGAACAAGTGCGCACGTGGAACGCCGACCCGCGTATTCATGGTATTTTGGTGCAGCTTCCGCTTCCGGCGCATATTGACGAGCAGCGTGTTTTGCTCACGGTGCATCCCGGAAAAGATGTGGATGGTTTCCACCCCGAAAATATTGGGCGTTTGGTCGCAGGGTTGCCATGTTATGCGCCTTGTACACCTGCGGGAGTGATGGAAATTTTGAAGCGCTCGCATATTGAGACCAAAGGCAAACACGCCGTTGTCGTCGGGCGGAGCAATATTGTCGGCAAGCCAATGGCAAATCTTCTCTATCAAAAAAATCCTCATGCAAACGCTATTGTCACGATTTGCCACACTGCCGCACCAGATTTGACGCGCTACACACGCGAGGCAGATATTCTCGTCGCCGCCGTCGGTGTGCCGGAAGCTATTCACGGACGCGACCTCAAAGAGGGCGTAGTGGTGATTGATGTGGGCATTAACCGCATTGACGACCCCACGGCACCAAAAGGGACGCGGCTTGTAGGCGATGTCCATTTTGAAAGCGCTTCGGCAAAGGCTTCGGCAATCACGCCCGTGCCGGGGGGCGTGGGACCAATGACGATTGCGATGCTGATGTTGAACACCTATCGCTCGGCGGCAGGTGAGGTTTATTGAGGGTTGGAAATTTTCAGGTCGGTTGAGCGGAATTTTGCTTGAGAAGCGAACTGCCCTACGATAACGTTTTGCCCGATTTCATATCACTCTTTTCCTTCTATTTTATGGCAACTCTTGGAAAGCGTTTCAAACAAGTCGTTGATTGGCGTGCAGCGCTGATTGCGGGTGCGGTGAGCGGACTTGTTTTCCTTCTTTTTACCGTCTGGCTGACGTATAACGACGTTGGCAGTGCATGGCTTATGCTGCGGGTGTTGGCATCGGCGCTTTTGGGAGAAGATGCTCTTGTTCCTGCTGCCGGAGACACAATGCGGGTTTTGGGAGCAGCGCTCACGGTGCATTTGCCGCTATCGCTCGGATTTGCTTGTTTGATAGCCTTCGTACTGCATCGGTGGGGCATTATCGTTGGGATTGTGGGTGGAGCGCTGTTTGGTTTGGCGCTCTACGGCATCAATTTTTATGCTGTGACGGCTTTTTTGCCGCAATTTACGCTTATTAAAAGTGGCTCCATGGCGTTTGCACACCTCATTTTTGGGGCATTTGCTGGTGGTATTTATGAGCTTTTGGAGGTCGAAGAATTTGTTGAAGTATCGGAATAACAGCCGACGACGACGACGACAACGATTCTGTTTCTCGCAATTACCCTATTCCACAATCTTCACAATATCGTTATGAATCCTTTTTCTCAACGCGCAATGCCCATGCAAAGCCGTCCGCAAGGAAAATCACTCGGACTGCGTTTGATTATTGGGATCGGAATGGCAGCGTTTTCGCTCTTTTCTTATTTCAAATCTGCTTCGGTCAATACCGTTACAGGGGAGAAGCAATACATCAAAATTTCCCCGCAACAAGAAGTGGCAATGGGCTTGCAAGCAGCACCGCAGATGGCGCAGCAATATGGTGGTCTGACGCGGGATGCCAATGCGCAAGCGCTTGTCGAAAGTGTGTGCCGCAGACTTGCCGCATTGCCCAAAGTCCGCGAATCCGGCTATCCGTTTGAGTTTCACGTTCTCGCCGATGAAAAAACGATTAACGCTTTTGCCCTTCCGGGCGGACAAACGTTTATTACGATGGCTTTGCTGCGTCGTTTGGACAGCGAAGGACAGATTGCGGGCGTGATGGGGCATGAAATCGCCCACGTCTTAGCGCGACACAGCGCCGAACGGATGGCAAAGCAAGAACTCACACAAGGCTTGAGTGGTGCGGCTGTTCTTGCCACCTACGACCCCTCGAACCCGCGTAGTATGGGGACTGCGCAAGTGGCAATGATGATTGGCAATTTGGTAACGATGAAATTTGGGCGCGATGACGAGTTGGAATCCGATAATTTGGGCGTGCGCTTTATGGCAGAAGCTGGCTACGATCCGCGTGGAATGGTGCGGGTGATGGAGGTTCTCGCCAGTGCAGGTGGTGGCTCACGCCAGCCGGAATTTTTCTCAACCCACCCGAATCCTGATAATCGCATCGCCCGGATTAAAACGGCGATTGATAAACTGTATCCGAATGGCGTTCCGCAAGGTTTGAAGCAGTGAAAAAGTCGTCATATCTCACGGCATCAATCCAAATTTTTTCATCCGCGCCAAGAGCGTTGTACGCTTGATTTTGAGCATTTCTGCGGCTTTGGTTTTGTTGCCGCTTGTCATTTCGAGGGCGCGGAGAATGTGTTCTTTTTGTGCATCGTCAATCGAGAGCAGCGAATCATCATCGGGTAAGCTGGGAAGCGGCATTGCTGCTGTTGCAGGGCTTGGTGGGGTCGGTTGCCGTTTCGTTTCCCCAAAGAGTGTGCTTTCCAAGGCAAAAAGCGAAGTTTCGCGGTGCGCAGGGTCGAATTGCAGTACGAAAGAGCGCATATTTGCTTCTAATTCGGTCATATCCGCAATCCACGACTTTGTGCTGAATTTTGCCCAGAATGCTGGTGGAACAAGGCTTGTGTCCATGCTCACGCCGTATTCGTCGGCAATAGTTCGGGCGTACATTTTTGCCAGACTTTGCACGTCTTCGCGCCGCTCCGCAAGCGCCGGAAGCAGTATTCGCATCGTGGAAACCGCAAAAAACAGTTCATTGGTGATTGTTCCTGTGCGCATTGCCGCATCAGCACGCGCTCCGTCGGTAATCGTATAGCCGACGATAATGCGAACATCGGCGGAAACAGTCGTTTGCGGGCGCGGAACTTGGACTTTTCCCTGTTTGCGGTGCGATTGGATAAACCGCGCCAACCGCGCTTGAACACTCGCCGACGCATAAACGA
>JAAFHM010000007.1:0-6343 GCA_013298375.1 Ignavibacteria bacterium
ATCCAAACGCCCTTCGCGGTAATCCTGCAAAAGACGCTCGCGCTCGTCCTCAGCCACATCCTGTCCGATCCGCCCGGAGCGAACATCCGGAAAATGCGCTTTGACGTATTCCAGCATCGCTTCGGCGTGTTTATTACTCATCGCAATCACCAGCATTTGATGTTGTCGCCCATTTTTTCCTGCCGATGCCAGTTCACGACGTTTTTCGGCAAAGCGCTCAAACGCGGGGCGAAGTAGCGCATCCAAATACACTTCGTGAAAACGCAACTTCTTTCGCGCCAAAAAAGCATCGACTTCGGTGCTGTTTGCAGCTTCTTTGCTGAGTTTGTCGAGCGAAAGTTCAACAATTTCGCCCGTGTCCGTGTTTTTAAGTTTGACGGTGTAATCAATAATATGCACCGCAACCCGCTTCAAAATTCGTCCCTCAGCGTGTGCATCTCGCAAAAGTGTCTCGTGGAGCGGGGTGTAGAACTGAATTTGCTTTCCGTCAGCCGCCATACGGGTTTCTGTCGGCACACCAAAGAGTGATTTGTTATCCGACCGCATCGGAGTACCGGAGAGTGCTACGCTGCAAACAAATGGGAATTGCGTGATGCTGCCAGCCCACGAGCCATCTTCGGACAAATGATGTACTTCATCGAACACGAACATACACGCCGCGCCAGTACAGAAGCGCTTCAGTGCCTCATTGCCGCCTTTGCCGCTTGCATATTGGTAGGTGGTGATGATAATGTCGGTATGGAGATTTTTCAAGAAGGTGCGCTCGGAATCGGCAACGCAAAACGTCAATGCCGGAGCGCCCAAATGCCGAAAAACCGTCGCAAGTTCGCGGGCATCGGCGTATTGGTCGCGCAAATTCCCACGCGGTACAAAAACGACGAGTTTTTCGACAATATTCAAATGCTTTGCCATCACAAACGACGCAAGCGCCGTAATGGTCTTGCCGTAGCCCGGGACGAATACGCCTAAATGCGACATATTGCCGTTACGCAAAGCATCAGCAAGTTTCTGCAAAAAAGCATACTGCCCCGCTCGAAGACGAAAGCCCTCGCGGAGAGTAATACCGGGAAGTGGTGTAGAAGAATCCTCAAGTGGTTGCGTGATGGGTACTTGCGTTAGAACGTCTTCGGAAGGAAAAATGCTCATTATCTGCTGCTCTGTGTGTGGAACGGAAGCAGCAAAGATACGGAAAGTTTGTCAAAGGAAAAATGGCGATTGTCCACAAGTTTTCGACGATACAGGTGTTTTGGGAATGCCTGCTCCGACCAAGATTGTTATGCAGATTGGTGCTATTCCCTTTTGGGAACAATCTTTCTATGGAATTTTTCTGTTCCGATGTATATTTGTGCTGGCATGGATTGTTTTTGCAGGTAGTCCGTACCGCAAGTGTGTGATTCCCCCGTGAACGCCTACTTGAGCCGCAAATGCTAACTGGAGGGTTGGCGTGTCGCTGAAGACGTGTGGCTTTTTATCTCATACTGTGCGCTGTCTCGTGAGTAATTATGCGTTTTTTTGTTACCTCTTTGGCTTGTCATCGCTTGAAGACTTGCCTCTACGATAGTTTTTACCCTGTTTTTGTATCCTTGTTGCTTATTTTGTTGGGTTCACAGACCTCTCTTACGGCGCAATCTCTCTCGCTTTTCAATCTTGACACCACGAATTTCCCTCGTCTGCGGGCAAACGTCTATGCCTTCGACGGGCAAGGGCAGCAAATTACCTCCCAAACAAATTTTCGCCTAACCGAAGATGGAGTGGTACGCCCAATTACGAACTATCTCTGCCCAATACAGCATATATTGCCTGTTTCTGCCGTACTGACCATAGACATATCCGGTTCGATGGAAGTCCCCTTCAACGGCGGCGCAACCCGCCTCGAAGCAGCCCGCAGTGCCGCAACAGCTTTTGTCAACCTGCTGGCTGACGATGGCTCAGAATGCGCGATTGCGGCTTTTGACGATGTGAGTTATCCAATTCAAGATTTTACAGCAAACAAAAACGCACTACAACGGGCGCTTAACGGGCTAAAAACGGGAACAGGCACCGATTATCAACAAGGCTTTGTTGGTAATCCCAGCGGGGCATTGTCACTACTGGCAACGGCAAAAAACGCCAATCGCGCCGTGATTTTCCTCACTGATGGAACCTCACCTGTTATCATAAATCAAGTAGTTGAGCAGGCGAAACAAATTGGTGCGGTTGTCTATTGTATCACCATTGGGCTAGTTACTCCGCCCTTGCTTGACTCTATTGCTCGTTCAACAGGTGGGCGGTCATTCTCCAATCTCCAATCAAAAGCCGAAATAGAACAAATCTACCGCGAGTTGGCAAACCGCATCAGACTTAACACGCCATGCACTATTGAGTGGACAACAGACATCCCATGCCAGAAACAATCACGAAATCTCGTTTTGACAGCGAGTGTTTTACCCGGTTTGAGTTCTAGTTTACGCTATGGAACGCCAACATCATTTGCGAATCAGGTGCAGATTACCCCTTCAACACTCACATTCGGTGCCGTACAAGTCGGCACAACCATCAAAAAAACAGTCGCACTTCAGTTGAATCCGGGTGCACAAAATCTAACCATACGGCGCTTCTCATCAAGCGATTTTGCAATGCAGGTACTCACTCCGACACCACTGGCGCTGACTGCTCGCAGTACACGTGCTGAGATTGAGGTTTCCTATCAGGCACAAGATAGTGGCTATAAGTTCGCAACCATTCTCGCTGAAACCGATGACGGCAGTGGCAAAACGTGTTCTCTCCAATGGTACGTGACGGCGGGCTTTCCCGGTGTTCGTCCGCGTGTACCGACGTTAGAGCTTATTCGCCCTAATGGTGGAGAAGTATTTTTAGTGGGAACTGTCGCCAGCATTGCATGGCGCGGAGTGCCAGTCACAGAGCCAGTGATACTGGATTATAGCATTGATGCGGGAAAAACGTGGCGGAATATTGATTCTAATGCTACCGACTACACCTATCCTTGGTCTGTTCCCAATACCCCCAGCAATACTTGTCTGATGCGAGTACGACAGAAAAGCTCCAATACGGGGCGTTTCTCTAATGACAGTTCCGTTGTTCTGACGCGAAGTACTGCAAATGCCCGTTCGGCACAGTTTGGCGGTAACAATGGTGCATATATCGTTGCGGGTTTTGATAGACTGGTGAAAGTCTGGGATAGTACGCTCAAGCAGCTATCCAATGACCGCGACAATAGTTTTGGTCTTCAGTTGAACGATATTGCCGTGAATAGTCGGGGAGATTTTGCTTTCACTATTGCCAATAATTCCGGCAATAACGTGGTATTTACTTCTTTGAATCAAAATCTTCAGTTTGGCTTTTCAACGGCGGGCAGAGCAAATCCCAACAGTATTCGTTTTAATCCGATAAATCCATTGGAGGTTGTTATCAGTAATTCCGGGGCAAATGGTTCTGGTATCTTCATGTATCGGATAAACAGCACTGCATCGGGTAGCAATATCTCCAATGCTCTCCTCATTGCGGCAGGGGCAGGAAACGCCCTTTACACGCCGGATGGTAGAGGTATTATCGCTTCCAGTGGAGGTGTACGGCTATGGAGAAACATTGGTATTGCCCAATTTGCACCTCCACTGATTGGGATGCCGCCATCGGGGATTGCTCCGATGATTTGGATGCCGCCATCGGGGGCTGTTACATATGTGGATGTTGTACAAATCGGAGGACAACTGCTGATTGCGGCAGCCTGCTCGGATAATAGCGTCCGTTTTCTACGAGTCGTTACAACCAGCAATGGCGAGGCTTTAGAGGAAGATCCTTCGCTTGCTCCTCTACGCACCATGAATACCGGGACGATAAATATGGCTTCACTTGACCGCACGGGAACATTTCTCATGACGGCGATGACAAATGGCGTAGCGCAAATATGGGAAGTAGCAACCGGACAATTAGTGACGACGTTACGCCACGAAACAAATAGGACATTCGGACCATCAGTCAACACTGCGTTTTTCGATCCCTCGGCAAGCCGCGTTGTCACAGCCGGAGAAAACGGGAAAGTGATTGTTTGGTATATTCTCGAAAAATTTCCCCTGCAAGAAGATGTCTCCAACGATCTCTGGAGCATTGTTCGTCCACGTCTGGCAGCAAAAGATATTGAGATGGGGCAAACCGTTATTAACACAAGAAAAGATACAACGCACTCTGCGCTTACGAATCAGGATCCATACCCTGTTGCCGTGAAGCGTATTTGGTTCAAAAATCCACAGAGTCCTTTTTCGATTGTCTCTGGCGATGCACCTTTCACCGTAAGTGCTGGGATGCCGCCTTCACCGGGACTTCACACAATTGAGTTCCGTTTTTTGCCACTTGTAGCTGGCGCACAAACCGATAGCGTATTCTACCAAACCGCCGCAGGCGACACACTGGGCGCAAAGATTTCGGGCGTGGGAGTGCCGTCGCCCCTCCAAGTGACGACTTCACGTATAGACTGGCGAGAACGTCTCATCAATAAGAGCTACGATACCGTACAGGCGGTGGTACGGAACATCAGCACCATCCCCGTCAGGATTAACTTCCCGACCATTCAAACTATGAGCAATGCGCCAATTCCACCTTTCCGTATTCTTGGTGTCAGTGGTAATCTCGAAAATGGCGTAATTACTCTTCCGCCGGGCGCTTCGATTACGGCAAACCTTCGCTTTACGCCATCGGATATTGGACGCTTTGGCGCGGCGCTTCTGTTCACTTTTAATCAATCGGGTTCGCCGCTTACGGTGCCGCTTTTCGGCGCGGGTATCAGCGATGCGCCACGTTTGGGTAGCGCTATCACGACACCGCCTGTGGTGCAGGATGCTAGCGATTGCACTGCTCGCGTCATCAACATCCCACTTCCCAATATCGGCACACAAGCGCTGATTCTTGATAGTCTGCGTATCCTCAGGCAAGATGGTTTGCCCAGCCGCGACTTTGAAATTCTCAGCCAGCCGCAGAGAATAAATGCTCAAGACACGAGTAATCTTCGTTTGCGCTTCACACTCCAACAGGTATTCGGCGCGACGTTTGCCACGGTGGTCATATTCTCGAACTCTGTTCGAGGCGTTGTTCATATTCCCTTATACGGGCGTTTAGAACGACCTGTGCTGAATATTTCGCCATCTTCGTTAGTCGTTCTGCCCAAGACAGATTCAGGGATGACGGCAAGAGCAAGTATCACTATCACGAACAAGGGTAATACGGAATCGGCGTGGTACGCTAATTCATCCTTTCTTTCGCAAAAGCAATATTTCCGCATAACAGCACAAACTACGGCGACAGGAGTTCTTGCGTCCAATGCCAATGCGACCTTGCAAATCACGTTCCTCGGCGGTATGCCTGGCATTACCTATCAAGACACGGTGACTATTCCCAATCGCTGCCCGGCAGAAACGATTGTGCTTTCTGCGACAGTGGAATCAAAGCCCGTATTTTTTGCCGTATCTCCCGCCATATTGCAAACCTGCGTAAGCTCCGCAACCTTGGAAGTCCCTGTACGAAATATCGGTAATGCGCTGGCGAATGTCCGATATTCCCTCGACCCGCCCTTATCCTTTGCAAGCCTTCCTGATACTCAGGGACAATTACGCGCAGGCACGGCGACATCGGTGAAAGTGCGCATAGATACTCTTGTTCGCACTGGGGCGCTTCCGCCGTTAAGTCTTGTTATTACCGACCAAAGAGGCACAGCTGCAACCTTTCGTGTGTTGCTCAACATTATCAAACATGACGTTTCGGAGATGGAAATTCGCCCCTCGTCTCTTATTTTTCCACCAATCGAAGCAGATGCCACAACCACTGCATTTGTACAAATTTACAATCGTAGCAGTATTCCCTTGATACTTCCCTCACAGTCTCAAAGCGGCTTGGCACGGCTTCATCCGCAATCTCCGACAACGATTGCTCCATATTCAAAAGACAGTGTGCAGGTGACGTTTACCAATGCCATTGCCGGGCAAAATTTCACAGATGTTTTTCAGTTTAATCTTCGTATTGCTGGCGTAACAAGCTGCTCTATCGCACAGACACTTCCACTCAGCGCTTCCACATTGCCACCCAGAACTGCTGACTTGGTATTCAAAAATTTCCATGCCGCGCCTGGTGATACCGCTCAATCGGAGGTCTTTCTCCTTAACCGTTCCCGTATCCCGATTGGAACCGTTATCACTGACGCTATTCGCTACAATGTTTCCCTTTTACAGCCCCTCCCGCCATTGCCATTTGGTGATGTTCGACTTGGTGAGCGCCTTGTACCCATTTCCTTCGAGGTCAAAAGCGACGATCCTGCTGTACCGCTTGGAATCTTACGTTTCAGGGCGGCGTTAGGAAA
>JAAFHM010000007.1:6353-29572 GCA_013298375.1 Ignavibacteria bacterium
ATGATTATTAACGCAAGTACCGCGACATTCCGCCTCGTTGGTATTGCACGAGCAGGCGGGCTGCGCTTAATCACGTCGAGCATGGGAACGCTCCGCATCGTGGACGCAAAACCGAATCCGGCTTCTACAGAACTGACACTGGAATTTACATCGCGTGAAGCAGAGGAATATAGGCTGTATCTCATCAATACACTTGGCTTGCGCCCCGATCCAATGGTGTTTCCGGAACAGCGTTTTACGTCGGTGAGTGGCTTGAACACGCGGGTCTTGGATGTGAGCCGTTTGCCGTCAGGAATATACTTCATTCAGCTTCGCAACGGGCGGGAATTGGCGGTGCGGCGGGTTATCATAATGCGATAGTTCTTTTGATTGACGTTGGGATTCAATCGCTTGTCACAACCCCGCCCGCACAATATCATGCACCCGCAAAACCCCTACACAGCGCTTCTCTGCATCAAGTATCGGCAGAACACTGATTTGGCGGTCGCGGCGCTCCATTTCTGCCAGAGCTGCACCCAAAAGTGCATCTGGCGAGATGGCAAGCGGAGAGCGCGTCATGACGTGTTCCGCCGACAAGGTACGAATATCGTCGGAATGTTCCAAGGCACGGCGTATATCGCCATCAGTAATAATTCCCACAAGCCGCATAGAATCAAGGTTTTGAACCACACAAACACATCCCAGCCCTTTACGCGAATTTTCCATCAGCGCCTCGCGGAATGATGCGCCTTCTGCGACTGCCGGAATTGCCGTCCCCGTGTGCATCACGTCTGCAACACGCAGCGTGAGGTTTTTCCCCAACTGCCCCGCCGCATGAACGGAAGCGAAATCCTCCGCCCGAAAGCCACGCTGCTTCATTAGTGCGCCCGCCAAAGCATCGCCCAACGCCATGGCAACCGTCGTACTGGACATCGGTGCAAGCCCAAGCGGACAGGCTTCCTCACGGACGGACACATCCAACACACAATCGCACAACGCCCCAAGCGGCGAATCTACTGCACCCAAAAGACCAATCGTCGGAACAGCACGTACCGTCAGGCTTGGCAGTAATGCCAGTAATTCCGCCGTTGTACCGCTTTTGGAAAGAAGCAGCGCCACATCGCCCGTGCGTGCAATGCCAATATCGCCGTGCAGCGCTTCAACAGGGTGTACAGAGATTGCCCGCGAACCTGTGCTGGTCAGCGTTGCAGCGATTTTCTGCCCAACAATCCCTGATTTTCCAATACCAAACACCAATATCGTTTGCGCCGCAGCCAGTAAATCCAACGCTTTGGCAAAAGCATCGGCAAAACGTTCCTCGTCGAAACGTTCCGCAAGGCTCATCAGTGCTTGCTGTTCGTCTTTGACAATACGCTGTGCTTCGTGGAGAAGAATGTTGGTGGTCATAGAAAAAGTCGTCATCGTTGCGGGGTGCTTTCTGGCTTGGCAAAGAGCGCAAAGCCGTTATTTTCCCAAACAAGGGTATAGCGTTTTTCGACTAAAAAGAGTGAGTCCAAATACGTGGCGCAATCATGGCAGTACGCATATTCTCCGTAGAACATTTTTTCCGGCGTGTAACCAAGCGTGAAAGGAATTGTGGGGCGGTTTGCGTCGAGTGAAACGGCGGTATTTGGATCGAATTTTGCCCGAACAACATACCGTGGAAACGTGGAGCAGGTTTGCGAAAATGAGGTTAAATCTTGACGTACCGTCCACATTTGCCCGATCCAAGGATGTTTGTACCACGGAACAGTTTTGGTCACAAAATACATCATTGCCATACTTGGGTACGCCTGAAGCGTGTCGCTTGGTCGCAAGCCACGTGTGCGCAATTCGCCCAGTAATTCTTCCAGCGATTCTGTCCGCCCTTGGCTAGAAGCGATTCCTCGCACTGTCGGCGACGAGAACCATGCTTTCAAGCGATAAACGGGCTGGTCGCGGTACGGCATCTGTAGGCGCAAGGAAATCCCTAATACGATTGCCCCGACAATGAGCAATGACCGCACAAAGCGAAATTCCCAATATTGTGAAACGAATGTCCGTGATTCCAAAAGCGCAATCGGGAATATCAGCCACACGCCATGACGGAAATTACTCACCCACACGCCCGAACCGCCAAGACTGACAAGGGCAAAAAACGCGAAGGCGCAAAGAATAAGAACTTGCTTGGAAACATCCATTGTACGCCATTCTGCAAGGGCAATATACCCGACAATAAGAAGCGGTGCGCCCAGCAAAAACGAGGTAATGGGACCATAATGAAAGCCCAACGATTTCGAGGCAAGCAAAATAACGATGCTCACAATACCAACCCCGAAGACCAGCAACAATGCGCTTTCCACGATAGTTGCTGTTCGTCCGCGTAAAAATGCCATGCGCTTCCAGGTGAACGCCACAACAAACGCCCCTGCGCCAACGCTTAAAATTTTGGCATAGCGAAGCGCCGTGCTGATAGTGAGCGGGTAGTAACCTAATTCGGGGTGTTTGGCGGCGTATTCATGGAAGGTATTGACTGCATTCATGGATTTGATACTATCGGCAATAATGCCTTGCAGACTCAATCCTCGTGCGACAAGCAACCCAACACACACACCAACACCAGCAATAAAGCCAAGCATGAGCCATCCGGCTATACGAAGCATTGTGATTTTGTCATACCCACGCCAAGCCGCAAAACCAAGTGTCATGTACACCGACGCGCACCAAAGCAGCATCGGCAGCCGCGAAAACACCATAAACGCAGCAACAACGCCGCTTGCCGCCATGAGAAGATTCAGCGATGGTGGTTGATGTTCTTTGTATTGCGCAAAATAGCGAAGAAAAAATGCCGCACTTGCAAGCGCAAGAAAGCCCGGTAAATTGTGATATTCCACAATCAAACCTTCTTCGCTATTGAATACCGCTAATATCAGCGTTGGCACAAGTGCGAAAGCTATCGCCCGTTTATCCTCGTAGAACCACGAGAGAATCCAATATGCCAGAAGCACCGAAGCCGTTATCATCAACACCCACTCGAAACGATACGCCAAAAGCGAGTCAGCGCCCGTAAAAAACCAAAATCCTGCTAAAAAAGCACTGCCAAAATTATTAAAATCCCAGAGCGCTGCTTTGGAGTGGGCGGCTTGCATCCACGCCATTGTTGTGCTGTATCCCGTATCGGTATAGTCCAGACCGTAGAAAATAAGCGGTGTCAGCAAGCAAAGCGCAATAATCTTGAGTAGAATTGCGTAGCGCAAGGTTGGTCGTTCGGTGAGCAGTTGCATAGTAACAAATGCGAGTAAATTGAGGTAGCGGGAATCGGTCTGTGGTTATGGTCTAAAACCCTGCGGCAGTGTCGTCTCCACGCGGGTCGGCAGCACCTTCGAGCGATTTATCGGGGCGAACAAGAATCATTTCCACTTTGCCAATAGCGCCGATATTGCGAAAGCTATGCCCTTTACTCTGCAAGGCAGATTCTACCTCGGCGGAAAAAGTTCCAGATTCAATGCGCACAATATCCGGGACGTATTGATGGTGGAAACGACGTGCGGCAACAGCTTGTTGCGCGGTCATATTGTGGTCAACGACGTTGATAATTGCTTGCAGGACACTTGTTGTAATGGTCGTGCCGCCGGGCGTACCGACAACAAGAAAAAGTTTACCATCCTTTTCTACAATCGTCGGAGTCATCGAACTCAACATTCGTTTGCGAGGCTGAATGGCGTTTGCTTCGCCACCGATAGCACCGAACATATTCGGAGCGCCGGGTTTGACGCTAAAATCATCCATTTCATTATTCATAAAAAAGCCCGCACCGCCAATTACAACCTTCGAGCCATAAGCACCGTTGAGCGTCGTTGTCAGCGAAACCGCATTTCCATTGGGGTCAACGATGGAAAAATGTGTTGTTTGGTCACTTTCGTATTTTCGGACATCTTTGCCAAAGCTCAGTTCCGATGAGGGCGTGGCTTTATCGGGGTTGTAGCTCGCCATCCGCGAAGCAAGATAAGGCTTACTGAGCAAGCCCTTGAGAGGTACATTGTAAAAATCAGGATCACCGAGGTATTCTGCGCGGTCAGCGTAGGAACGGCGCTCTACTTCTATCATGCAATGCACCGTTTTTTCCGAATGTACGCCCCATTCCTTGAGCGGATAGGTCTCCAACATGGAAAGCATTTGCAGCAGCCCCACGCCACCGGCTGAAGGCGGCGGCATGGTGATAATGTCATACCCACGATACGCTCCGCGCAAAGGAGTACGCCATTTTGCGGTATAAGCATCCAAATCTTTTTGCGTAAAAATTCCGCCACCGCGTTTCATTTCGGCAAGCAACAATTCTGCGGTTTTACCTTTGTAAAATCCGTCACGTCCTTTGTCGCGGATTCGCTCCATTACTTGTGCTAAGTCTTCTTGTATGAGCTTGTCGCCCGCTTTCCATCGGGTTTTGTCGGGTTTGAGGAAATAGGACTTGCCGGGATTATATTGCTCCAAACTTTCCCGCACCTCATTCAATCCGTCGGCTTCGCGTGTGGTCAAAAACACTCCATTGCGGGCAATATCCACCGACGGCTGCACGAGCGCCTTCCACGGCAGTTTGCCGTATTTTTTGTGCAGTTGCACCATCGCATCTACCGTGCCGGGTATGCCGGAAGCCTTGTGTCCATGCGTACTCAGGGCAGGAATCACGTTTCCGGCTGAATCCAAAAACATATCCCGCGAGGCAAGCATGGGAGCGGCTTCCCGGAAATCTAGCGTAAATGTTTTGCCATCGGGGAGACGCGCCACAATAAGTCCCCCGCCGCCAATATTGCCCGCCACCGGGTAGGCAATGGCAAGGGCAAACTGCACCGCTACCGTCGCATCGAAGGCATTACCGCCACGCTGCAAGATTTCTGCCCCAACGCGGGAAGCCATCGGGTGCGCCGAAACAACCATTGCCTTGTGTCCATAGACAGCTTCTTTGCTCAGAGTGTGCGGCGCGTGTGCAGTGGAGTTTTGAGAAAAAGGGTTCTTTTCGGGCTGTTGCGCGAAAAGAAATCCCTGCGAAATAATGCTCAAAAGAGCCAGAGTGAGCCGACGGCTGCTGCGATAGGATGTGTTCATGGTGAAATATGATCTAGAATTTTACAGTTACCCCTGCTGAAATAAGATTGATTGTGCTGCGGTTGTAGTCAAGACAAATGGCGACAGGACCAAGGTAATACGCCGCTCCGAGCGTAAAGCGGAAAGAGCTTGCCGGAATAGAAACCGACTCTTTATTGGGAAATTCATCCCCCGGATAGCCTGCGGCTTTGTCCACCACGTAGTTGGTGATATTACCAGAAGCGTCGCGCTGTTCCTTCAAAAGCCCCAACTGCGCTTGCACCTCGAAAGGAATAGTGAAGGTATAGGAAGCATCAATATTGAGAAAATCGTATGCCGCGCCGCCGTAGAGTTCAAAATTTCCCCAACGTTTGCTGGCATGAAGATTTGCATTGAAAATAGACGCACTAGCGCTAAGTTTTGCGCCTGTTACGCCGATGGTGTTTGTGAGTAAGGTATTTTGATAGACGGCTTGCAGAGCCAGTTCCAGAGGCGCGTCCTGCATATATTGCGAAAGGCTGTGCTTCAATCCCACTGCCCAAAAGCCGAAATTACCGATATTGCGCCCCCAATTTAATTGCGGCAAATAGCGCACAAGCAGTTCTGTTCCGGCAATAGAGCCAATTTCGATTTGCGGAACACCAAGCACCAGCGATGAAAGATTTTGCCCATTTGGAAGAGGAAAATCATTTGGAAGGCGCTCAATGGCAGGGAGAATCAATGCCCGCGCCGATGCTGGAACAAGCGCAAGCGGGTCGCCGGCTGCCGGATTATTCAAACGGCGGCGAAAATACTCTTTCGGGAGCGTGAAGCGCTGTTGAATATTACCAAAAAAGGTTGAGGATGTTCCCGGCAACTGTATCTGCCCCTCGCGGATGCCGTCGTTGATAACGACTCGCATTGCGTATCCCGCCAAACCAGCCGTGTCGCGGATTTGCACACTTGGCAAAAGCGTAACATACTGCGAGAGCTTGTTCAAATCAAGTTCGGCTCGGGGAACTTGCGGAGAAAACGTGAATTGATCGGGGTTGACGAACCCCATCATTCCATGGACACCGACACGCACGTAGAACGAATTTTTGCGAGCAACCTCGGCAGTGTGGTAAAAACGCGAGTTGGTCATGGAATTGAGCAACTGCACAAGCGGGTTTAAATATGGGAAGCTATTCAAGCGGAAAAGTTCACCACCAAAATCGCGTACAATGGTCACCGTTAATGGGTCGGCTTTGGTTTGTGCAAAAAGATTTGTCGTCAAAAACAAGGCAATAACAAGCGCAAAAGCGCATAAAACCTTGCTAAAGCCAGAATGTTGCCGAAGGGAATAGAGCATAGTGAAATCGGGTAAATTAAGAGAGGGATTCCTGCATCACGAAGGAAAACTTTCGGAAGATACACAATTTCGGAAGAAATTGGAGGTGAAATTTTTTTGAGGCGACGGACGTAAACGAAACCGTTTAGATACTAATGATTGATGCTTCAGTTGGGCGTAAATCGTTATTTTTGAATGCGGAAAAACCATCTGTTTTGTGGGAGTAGGTGCGCCGCATTCTTGATTCCCTAGAATTTCTGCACCGCCACCGCAAAAGCGCGGTTTAGACAACAAGCGAATCTGGCACATCAATTTCCATCAACAGCATTGCCGAAGCAATCGTTTTGCCTTGTGCATCAAGTTTTAGCGAGACCGTGCCGCCGCCGCCCAGAGTGTTGTGCAAAACAAAATTCAGCGCCCAGATATTGGGGAGTTCGTAGCGCTCTACTTCGCCCAAACATACCCCTTCAAAGTGCCGCTTGACGCGCTCCGTCGTGAGGGCTTGTTGTAAAATCGGGTACCACTCTTCTTTGAAAGCAATTACACCGCAGTTTGCCGCATCGCCTTTGTCGCCGCTTCGGGCGTGAGCAAGTTTTGCAAGGGGAAGTCGCATAAACGTTTGTCCTTTCTTGTACGTCATAGTAAAAAGAAAATCACAATGATAGAACGCGAATTTACAACTTATCTGCGAAAGTTTGTACAGCAAATAAAATTGTCATAAATTTGCAGACTTGGCTTGTTTGGTCGTTGTCGCGTTTTTATGCTGTTCGCCCAATGCCATTAGTTCAGGTGTATCAACGATTTATTCATTTTATACAGCGCAAAACCTGTATTCCGCCGACGGAGAGCCGCAGATGAATCGCATCATGTTCAAGTCGAAAATCCACCGCGCTTGCGTTACCCAAGCCGAGTTGCATTATGAAGGTAGTTTGACGATTGATGAAGATTTGATGGATGCCGCAGATTTACTTGCCTACGAAAAAGTTTCTGTGGTCAATATCAACAATGGTGAGCGTTTCGAGACCTACGTGATTCCGGGAAGACGCGGTAGTCATGTGATGTGTCTGAATGGCGCTGCTGCTCGCAAGGCTATGATAGGAGACCGCATCATTGTCATTAGCTATGCTATGATGAGCGATGAGGAGGCTCGTGATTACAAGCCAACGGTACTGCTTGTGGATGAGCGCAACGTCGTCCAGCAAACAAGCCGCGAAGTGCTTGCTGAAACGGTTGTGTTGAATTAGTCCTATTTCTCAGCCTTAACATTCTTTAACACAGCGCGAGTGCAACTGCACAACGACAAATTTCGTACTTTTGCCCATTATTTTTTTGTTCTTTTCATGCTCAATTCTCTCGCCGTCATCATTCTTGCCGCCGGAAAAGGTACGCGGATGAATAACCCGAATAAAGCGAAAGTCATGTTTGAACTTTCCGGCAAGCCGATGATAGATTACGTTGTCCGTCAGGCAGAATCCCTTGCGCCAGAGCGCATCATTGCTGTCGTTGGTTTTCAAAAAGAGTCTGTGATGGAGTATTTAAGCACGGCTTTTCCGGGGCGTTTGGAATATGCACATCAAGATACCCAACTTGGCACTGGTCACGCAGTGCAGCAAGCAGAATCGCTTTTAAGCGCTTTTGTGGGCAATGTTCTGATTCTTTCCGGTGACGTACCCCTGCTCCGTGCTGAGACGCTTTATGCCTTTGCTAAGGCTCACGGAGCAAGTAATTCTGCGGTTTCTGTTCTCAGCGTTGATGCGCCGAATCCGACAGGTTATGGACGCATTGTGCGGGCAAATGACGATTTTGAGCGCATTGTCGAGCATAAAGACGCAAGCGAGGCAGAACGCGCTATTACGGAAATCAACAGTGGTATTTATCTTGTTCGTTCCGGCGAACTTTTCTCGGCATTGCGGGAAGTTTCTAATGCCAATGTTCAAGGCGAATATTATCTGACGGACATTATCAGCATCCTGCGTGGGCGTGGTGAAAGCGTTTCGGCGTGGAAATGCGATGCTTTTGCAGAAGTTTTGGGTGTGAATACGGTCGAACAGCTTGCCGATGCGCAGCGTTTGATGGAAATTGAAAATCCAATGCTGGCGGAAGCGGCGTAAATACTGAGTTTTCTCGCATTATTTTAAGGACATAACCATGATTAGCGGTGTCAATCATCTCGGTATCGCCGTCCGCGATTTACAAACGAGCATGGCGCTTTTTCAGCAAATTTTCCGGGTGGAATCCTTTCACCGCGAGACTGTTGCCGACCAAAAAGTGGATATTGCATCCTTCAAAGTCGGTGATGTCTTGGTGGAACTAACCGCCCCGACAGACGCGGAATCGCCGATTGCAAAATTTATTGAAAAGCGTGGCGAAGGCATTCATCACGTCGCTTTCACAACCGAAGGCGTAAATGAAGAGCTGCAACGTCTTGCTGCAAGCGGTGTGCAGCTTATCAACACCACCGCACAAAAAGGCGCACATGACATGATGATTGCCTTCTTGCATCCCAAATCCACCAATGGCGTTTTAATGGAGCTGTGCGAACCGCCAGAAAAACATCGGTGATTCGCCTTAAATTCTGACAAAATTCACGAACTTTTTCGTTTCACTTTAGGAGACTACCAACGCATGAAGCGTATTCTTTTTCGACTTGGCGCATCGGCATTGCTTTTTAGCCTTGCCCTCGGCGCTGTACAAGCACAATCGGTAAAACCAACAGGCAAAAAAAAGCCAGCAAAAACCACAACTGCCGCACAGCCACAACCTGCGGCAACAGCATCTACGGGCAAACCTGCTTTGCTTGCTCCTGACCGTAAACCCGACCCGGAAATGGGCGTACTGGATTCACTCCAAAAAAATGCAAAGCGCTATGAATCCTTAGAAGATGCACTGAAAGAGCCAGAAAACGTACAACTCTTGGATTTGCATGAAAAAAATCTAACGGCACTCCCGCCAGAAATTGGCAAACTCGTCAATCTTCATACACTCAGTCTTTACGGTAATAAGCTAACAAATCTGCCAGCAGAATTTGCTAATCTCAAAAAACTCAAGTCGGTGGATTTAGGGAAAAATGATTTTACGCAAGTTCCATTGGCTGTAACAAAGATTACAGGCTTAAAAGTTTTGTACTTGACGGCAAATCAACTGACAAAGATTCCTAAAGAAGTCTTTACGCTGAATAATCTTGCGCTTCTGGATTTCGGCGGCAATCGTTTGACGGAACTTTCACCCGATATTGCAAAAATGACCAAACTGCGTTTGTTGAATTTGCGATTCAATAAACTGGATAAAATTCCCGCGTCATTAGCAAAACTCAAGAATCTTGAAATGCTTCAGATTAACGCTAACCCCATCTCAGAAACGGAACTCCGCAAAATTGAGACGATGCTTCGCACAACCGATGTTCGTTTCAACTACTAAATCTTGCTGACTGGTAACGGCTTACAGCCCCAGATAAATACACAAACCTCCCGCTCAAGTTGACGTGCTTGATCGCGGGAGGTTTTTTTTTGTGATACGGATTACCAAAATTTTGCATGGCAACAATTTTTTTTCGCCCAAAATCATGGTAACTTCGCGGAGTTTGTTGCACTAACTTAAAAGCCATTATGCCTGATTTGCCGAATATTGCTGTTATTGCTGTGTATGCTGCCATCGCACTTTATTGCTTGCGTACCCTGATTTTTATGATTGGGGCGTATAAAGAGCGCCGAAAGCGTATTCGCTACGATACGCCATCAATGTTTACTCCATTTATTTCAGTCGTTGTTCCGGCGCGAAATGAGGAGGAAAATATTGCTCCATGTGTTGTGTCGCTGATGCAGAGCGATTATCCGTCGGAATACTTTGAAATCGTCGTAGTCAACGACCGTTCCAGCGACAAAACGGGCGAGGTACTAAGCGGTCTTCAGGCGAAATATCCAAATCTTATCGTTCACAACACCTCCGAAGAAACGACGAATACAAATTTACAAGGCAAGCCCCGTGCTGTCCATCAGGGTATTATGCGTTCGCGGGGGGAGTTTGTCCTAATGACGGATGCTGATTGTATCGTGCCGCCGACGTGGGTCTCTGCTATTGCCCATACCTTTCAAAACCCGCGTATTGGCTTGATTGCATCCTACACACTGGCAAAGGGTAAGCGATTTTTTGACCGAATGCAAATGCTGGAATGGCTGATAAATAACACGATGGCAAGTGCCGGTGTAGGTTTGGGGCAACCACTTGGCTGTTTTGGGAATAACCTCAGCGTCCGCCGCCGTGTTTATGACGAACTTGGTGGTTATCCTCACATTCGTTTTTCCTTAACAGAAGACCTTGCCTTGCTTCAAGCCGTGACCAATGCTGGGCATGAGGCACGATACATTTGCGCTCACGAAACGCATATTGACACGCAACCTTGCCCCGATATTCCCGCGTTTATCAAGCAGCACCATCGCTGGGTAAATGGCGGAAAAGCTCTTGGATGGCGGGCTGTGGGGTTTGTGGTGTCGTCGTCGGCAATGTGGCTTGGTATCGTGCTGGCAGTTGCAAGTGCTTCATGGGGATTGTTGGCATTACTGCTTGCCGTGCGGACGCTTTCCGATATGGCTCTTACTTATCCAGCGTTTCGAGAATTGCGCATGGCTGGCAATGTTGCGTGGATACCGATTGCCGAGCCGTTTTTCCTGCTCATAGAACTTATGACCCCATTTCTCGGCTTAAAATCAAGTGTGGAATGGAAAGGTCAGATTTTGCGAAATCATCCATAAGGAACGTGAAATCACTAAACCACTTTGATCTGAAAGTGCAGAGGTTTGAAGAGGACTGAAAGTCCTTTCGTTATTTCCGTCGGGCGGCTGAGGAGTGCAGATACGCTGCCGTCGTCCAGCGGGTTCTTGTGGTTATGACTCGCCGGACGGTCGAGAAACTGCCCGACGCGACTTTACAATCTTTCGCCCGAAAGGGAATAATACCGTTTTGATTGTAAAATACATACTTTCAATTCTCCGAAACAAGGCAGCATACTGCCTCGTTAAAATCAAAGTATCAAAAATATAGTGGAAACGGTATAAGGCACAAAATATCCCCCAAATTACTCTCTTTTGGGATTGATGGAAGTTCTTCATTTGATACATCCTTCAATAGAAATGTGAGAAAAAGTATAGGCATAGACATTTCGCAACTGATCAGTTCATATCCTGTCGGGGCGGCTGAGAAGTAAGGGAGTGCTGCCGTTCAGGGACAGCTGGTACACTGCGGAAATCCTCTGGACGGCGCAAAAATTGTCGGACGGGGGTACCCAAACCCACTTACGAAATTTGGCCTACCTATCCACGTTAGCAACAGCAAGCATTATACTCCCATTGGCAATATTTTCAACGGCATCTTGCGCGGCGCTCTGCTCTGCGTCTTTTTTATTGCGCCCATTGCCACGCCCGACAACTACGCCGTTTATCAGTACTTCCATTGCGAAATCTTTGTGATGGTCTGGTCCCTGTGCGCTAATAACAACATACTTTGGAACACCCGTACCGACGGACTGCGAATGTTCGAGCAGAATACTCTTAAAATTCGTGTCGCGCATGAGTGAACCTTCGTTCATCACGTGCAGCAGCACCGAGCGGATAATAAATTCTTTCGCAGCATCAGCACCGGAATCAAGGTAAATCGCGGCAATAATCGCTTCAAGGGCATCGGCGAGAATGGAGTCATTGCCTTGCTGCAAGGAGTGTTTGGCACTCAGGCTGACCATGATAAATTCGTGCAAACGTAGCTTCCGTGCGCAGTAAGCCAGTGACTTTTTATTCACCAACCACGAGCGCATCTTTGTTAATTCGCCTTCTTGAACGTCGGAGCGCAAGTAAAAGAGGTATTCGGCAATAACAGAACTCAAAATGGCATCGCCAAAGAACTCTAAGCGTTCATTCGAGTAAACATGAGGGTTTTGGAGGATTTGCAAGTACGAACGGTGCGTGAATGCTTGTTCAAAATACGACACCGTGATAATCGGCACATTCAGCACTTTTTCTAATTCGCGCACTTTTTCCGGTGTCAGAAAGCCGACCGTCGGGAACATCGAATCGTCCAGAATGCTGGAACGCAGGAATTTACTGGGCAGCGCTGCCAATTTTACAATTTTGCTGTGCAACTGCTGAATAAAACTATTGAGCGAGAGATTAACGTTGAGATTCATAGAACATGAGATGGTGAGCCGCCGGAAGACAAGCATTGAGTGGATTAGCGGGTAATGCTTGTGGTCTAATGGCTCAAACACGAGACGCAAAATAGGGCGCGTGACGTAGATAGCGAAAAGGCAATTTACAAAATCTCGACCACAACGCATACATCTACCAGCAAAGCACGATAATATGGCGGCAAATACTTGGAGTGCAAACGAAGTTCACAATATTTCGCAAAAACTCGCAAAAGCGTGAAAACACTAAAAAGCGAATTTTCGCCCAAGAAAAATATTCGCGCAAATCGAAATACTGTTTCGCTAAAAGCGAAAAAGTATGTATCTTCGTTTTGCAATGATTTGACGAGTATTTTCCTTGTTACACCTTTACAGACACAGTGTTTATGAGCATGAATGGTGAAAATTTACGCATTATTTTGGGCATCAAACTCAAGCAGCTCCGCACGGAAAAAGATTTTTCACTCAAAGAGTTATCCGAGCAGACGGATTTGTCCATTTCGTACTTGAGCGAAATCGAAAAAGGGAAAAAATATCCGAAGCCGGAAAAGATTATCGCGTTAGCAAAGGCGTTGGGAACGACGTTTGACGAACTCGTAACGCTCAAAATGGACGAAACGCTTGACCCACTCACCGCAATTCTCAATTCACCCATGCTCCGAGAGTTTCCTTTTCAGCTTTTTGGTATCGAACAGCAGGACATCATGGATTTATTCTCTGCCTCGCCCGCCAAAGCTGGTGCGCTCTTGAAGACATTTTTGGAAATTATTCGCGGCTACGATATGAGCGTGGAGCAGTTTATTTTGGCGGCGCTCCGTTCCTACCAAAAAATGCACCATAATTATTTTGAGGATTTGGAAGAAGCCGCAGACCGCTTTGTAGCGGATATGCAATGGAAGGCGAAAATTCCTATGCCCACCGAAGTTGTGAAAAAAGCGCTTATTCAAAAGTACAACTATGAGATTGACGAAGAAACGCTGGCAGATCACCCTGAACTCCAGAAATTTCGCACGATATTCGTACCGTCCAAAACAGGCAAACACACACCATTGCCACACGCAAAGCCGCGTCTGCTCTTGAACAAGGATTTAATTGATCGGCAAAAAGCCTTTATTTACGGGCGCGAATTGGGGTACAGCTATTTGCATATCCGCGAGCGGGCGCTTACCTCATCATGGCTCAAAGTGGAGTCGTTTGAGCAGGTCTTGAATAATTTCAAAGCCTCCTATTTTTCCGGTGCGCTTTTGATGAATCGCCATTCGATGGTCAAAGATTTGACAAAATTATTCCAAAAAAAGACGTGGGACGGCTCTGCGCTTATCACAATGCTGGACAAGTACGCAGTCACGCCGGAAATGCTGCTCTACCGCATGACCGAACTTCTGCCCAAATTTTTCGGCTTAGAAGAAATGCACTTTCTCCGCTTTAGCCATCGCACCAGCACGGGCAATATGAAGCTAACAAAGTTTTTGAATATGTCGCAGGTCTTTGCGCCCTACGGGCTGGATTTGAACGAGCATTACTGCCGTCGCTGGCTGCCTATCGCCATTTTGAAACGTGAGCAAAGCGAACTTGCCGAGCGCGACCCCACAACACCGCTTGTTGTCGTGCAGCGTCCGCATTTTGTCGAAAGCAATATTGAATACTTTGTCATAACCGTCGCACGGCGCTTCGCCCTCAAACCCCTCTTCCATTCTAGCGTTTCGATTGGTTTTTTGATGAATGATGCCTTCAAAGAAACCGTAAAATTTTGGAATGACCCAAGTATTGAGCGGATTCACGTCAACGAAACGTGTGAGCGTTGCGGCTTGCGCGACGATATTTGCCGCGACCGCGTAGGTCCGCCAACACTCTACATGAAAAATGAGCGTCAGCGCGTCCGCGAAGCAAGTTTGCAGAAGATTTTATCGGGTGGCAAGTAAAAAAACAAGGCTTGAATTCAGGTTATAAGTTAAATTCAAGAGAGAATATTATTCTGTTTATAGGCGAAAAATACTCTCAATATTCTTGCAGAGTAAATTTGGTTGTTTCTGCCCGCCAAGTCAGTATCAAAGCCAAATACGAAAATTACTTTTCGCACAAACAACGTGAATTCACTACATTTATACACGAAGTTGAGCAAAATCATTCTGTAAAGCGCTTTGTAACTCGTGTTCCGAATGATTGCCTGAGCGAAATTCCTGCATCCACTGTGCCATAAGAGCGCTTGCGCCATACAGAACAAGGTGCTGCTCATGGTGCAACTCCAAACGCCAGTTTTCAAGCGCTTTTTTGACCATTCCGGCATCGCCGCCCGTAATAAAAATGAGAGGGCTTTCACCGTGAAAATCCTTGGCGATAATGCCGTCAATAATTTCCTTCACTGCTCCCCCAATGCCGCGCACTACACCGATGCGCATTGCTTGTGCGGTGTTTGTGCCGGAAGTTGCATCTTCAAATGCGGGTTCGATTTCGGGAAGAAGTTGGGTGAAATGGTGCAGAGCCCGTAATTGCGTGGCTACTCCGGGCAAAATTGCTCCACCCAAGCATTTGCGCCGTGCTGTGGCGGCATTGATGGTGACTGCCGTTCCGCAATCAATCGTAATGAGCGGCGCAACAAGCGCTGGCGTATGTTGAAGGTTGTAGTGAAGCGCTCCAATCAGGCTCAAAATGCGGTCGCTGCCCATTCCCTGTATCCCCGAAACATCAATAAGCGATTGTTCGTGGAGAATGCCCGCAAGAGCGTTCCAGCGCACATTGCTCCGCTTTTTGAGTTCGATTTCAAGCTGCGCATACACTTCCGGGTTCACCGAAGACACGCCAAAGAGTACCTGCTTACCTGAAAAATTCCACAAATATTTGTGCATTGCTTCCTGCCAATTACCACTGAGTTCCGACGCGAAAAACTGGTCATCGGCGAGGATTTTAATGCGAGTATTGCCGATGTCTATTGCTCCGGCGAGAAATGGTGTCATAGCGCTAAAAATGGTGGAAAATGGTTGCCCAGTTCCCTGCTAATATGCCGAAGTTACGCCATTTTGCCAAGTTTTTTCCTATATTCAAGTGGTACAGGACAATGATGGACAACGAAAAACGGCACATTTCAAGAATATCCTGAAATGTGCCGTTTCATCGGTTAATGCTGCGGAGAAATTCTCGCAGTATTACTTTTTATTCGCAGGTTTATCGGATTTTTTATCGTCGGACTTCTTGTTTTTGCGTGCATCTGCTTCGAGACGAAGGGCTTCTGAGCGCTTTTTCATGGCTTCTGCCTCAAGGCGCAGAGCCTCAGCTTCTTTGCGGAGTGCTTCGGCTTCACGGGCGAGGTCGTTTGCATCTTCGGCTAAATTTTCTGCTTTTTCGGAATCGAAATCATCGCTGTCGAAGCGCCAAACGTTTGGTGCTTGGGGCGCACGTGGCGGGCGTGGCGCACGTGGCATGGCAAAGTGGAATTGACGAGCCATATCTTGAAATGGGCGCGTATTGAAGTGAAATTGATTGATTCCTCTGCCAAACGTGCGGCTAAATTCGCGTCCCCAACGTTCCATGTCATCGCCGGAAAAACTCATGGAAAATGTGCGGTCTGAATCGCCGTCGCCGTCTTTGTCAACAACGATAGTCATCGTGTTGTTGGTCGAACTGATGTGAACACGTTTTCCGGCATCTTTGAGGGCGCTTTGTATGCGGGTGCGAATGCTGTCACCTTCTTTGCCCATTGCCTCTTCGAGACTTTTCCAGTCCCCACCCTTGCCATCACTACTCGAATACACCACTTCGCCATTTTTGATGATGGTAACGTTACCACGTTTTTTGTTTGGTTTTGGTGCGTCGGCGGATGTTGCGGAATTTGTTTGGGCAAAAGCTGTTGTCGCAAGACCCAACGAGGTCAAGAGAAGAGCGCCGATAGCAAGGCTGGAAAGCGCTTTGCGGACGGATTGCGTAAATGAGTGTGTGCTTTTTTGCATGGTCGTAACTCCGAAAAATGTGAAATAATAACAGTGATTGTTTTCTACCCACAAATATACGGCGCTCGCGGTTTTTCGGCTGTTAAGCAGACGTTAAAGGATGTTAAGGAAATGTTAAGGAGCGTGGGGGAGGTTGTGAATAACGGCAACAAACGTCTTGGACAAGAATGCCATCATAGTTCGCCCCTTTTTGCTAATTTGCGCATGGTGCGAGTCAATATCATCACTCCACGTTACAATTGGCGAAACACCGTTTTCGCCTTCATTCCACCTCCATCAAACAACCATGAGCGAATCTTTAGCCATTGAACGTTTTCTTTCTCTTGCTCGCGAAACACAAGCACCCGTGCTGGATGTGCGCACTCCGGCAGAGTACGCCCATGCCCATCTTCCCAACGCGCACAATCTTCCGCTTTTCACCAACGAAGAGCGAGTCATTGTCGGCACTGCATACAAACAACAAGGGCGCGAAACGGCAATAAAACTGGGTTTGGACATTGTTGGCGTAAAAATGCGCTCACTTGTCGAAACGGCAGAGCGCATCAATGCTGATGTTGCGCCGTCGCAAAATCGCACATTCTTTGTGCATTGCTGGCGTGGTGGTATGCGAAGCGGGAGCGTTGCATGGTTACTCGATTTGGTCGGATACACCATATTCACCTTGCGGGGCGGTTACAAGGCTTATCGGCGCTTAGCATTGGAAACATTGGAAAAGCCGCGTCAAATCTTAATACTAGGCGGCAAGACCGGTTCAGGAAAAACCGCAGTCTTGGCAGCCTTGCAAAAGCAAGGGCAGCAAATTCTTGATTTGGAGGCACTTGCACATCACAAAGGCTCTGCCTTCGGCTCAATCGGCGAAAAGCCGCAGCCAAGCCAAGAAGAGTTTGAAAACCGCATTGGCACTGCGCTTTGGGGTATGGACACGTCGCGCACGGTCTGGATTGAGGATGAAAGCCGTATGGTGGGCAGGTGCATGATTCCGACAACGCTTTGGGAGCAGATGCGTACAGCGCCAACATTTGTTGTGGAAGTGCCGTTACAAGAGCGTTTGGAGTATCTGGTGCAATCCTACGGCGCATTTCACCATGAAGAACTCCGGCAATCAATACTGCGCATTGAGAAACGTTTGGGCGGGACAGTCACGAAATCTGCGCTGGCAGCCTTGGAAGAAGGAAATCTTGCTGAGTGTGCTGCGCTTACGCTTCGATACTACGATTCTGCTTATATCAAAGGCTTATCGCGTCGCAATCCCCAAACCCTTTCCGTTTTTCACACGTCAACGACCCAGCCCCAACACGCCGCCGAACAGCTTGTTCTAGCGGCTCTTCTTCGATAATTTATGCTTCTTCGGACTGCTCCAAAAGAGCATCATTGCGAACGATGGCTTGGCACTCATTGTACGAAATAACAGCAACAATTTTTGAGCCTTGTGCCGTGCTTTCATAGATAAGATGCGAGTCCCTGCCGACGTGAAGATAGCCACGAATGGCAAGCGTCTGACCGCCCTTGAAAAAAACTTCGTACTCGAATGATTCAGCATTCATGCGATTTTAAGAAAATGGGAGTGAGAAATTAGTCCGATGCAACTTGCTCTTTTAAGGCGGTGATTTGAACAAGTTCCGTTGCCAAGCGCAGGCTACGCTCGTTTTCGTCCGGCAATGCTTCGTATTTTGCAAATTTGACCATATCGGCTTTTTCCAAGACCGCCCGTAGTATTTCAACCGTACCTGCCGGACACGATTTGGTGCGGAGTTCGGCGATAATTTCTTCGGTTGTCGCTTCCAACGTCGTCACGTTTAACGTGTCTTCCACATACACGCGCACGATGTCTGCCAGCCGGGTGTGATATTCCTTCACTGCACCGCTTTGCCAAAGGCGCTCTTCGCGCAACTTTTCTAATTCCTCCATTGCCACTTCAAAAGCAGGACGCTTGGGCGCTTGTTGAACGCCAGCATCAGCACGTGTTACTTTGCGATGAGTGCGGAAATACCAAATTGCCCAAATAATCCCCCCAAAAAGCAGTATCGCCCCAGCAAGGTACGGTGCGACTTCCAGAAAAGTACGCGGTACGGCAAGTGGTGGCTTGATGTCGCGGATATTCTCGTTTTCCGCCGTAGCGCTGGAATCCTGTGTTGGCAGTGCTTGTGGCAAGGGAACCCCTGCCACTGCAAGCGTCAGAGGCTCAGTCTGTATGCTGTATTCCGTTGGGTCGTTGGGTTTGCGATAGGTAAAGGTGAGTGCCGGAAGATTGTATGCCCCTTCATCGAATGACGTAAGGGTGAAGGTTTGGCGCTCCAAAACGCTCTTGTTTTCTTGCATTGTCGAATCAATCGCCGTGCGGTCTATAACCTCTACCTTGCTAACAAGGGAATCGGCAAGAAAGGGGAACTGTACCTGTACGCCGGGTGCGTGTTCAACCGAGAGCCGCAAGCGTGTCTGTTCGCCAATACGCATTGATGCGGTGTCCAGCACGGCGCGAACACGAATGTCTTGTGCAAAGATGCTCTGGAACAAGCTAAGAAAAAGAAGCAGGAATAATCGTAGGAAGCGCATAAATCTAGGTCTAAAGAAAACATCTACTGCTGTTTTTTTCACCACGTCAATGAGTCCGTCCCTCACGGTGGCAGTGATATCGGAATACGATGTTTCAACAGCGCTTTCGCGTTGAAATTCCGGCACGAGCCGTAATGCGGAAAACGCTCCTGCCCTAATAAGAGCAATGTCACTTTCCAGTACAGCATGATGCTGTTGCGTATATTTATCCAGTGCGAGCATAAAAAAGCAGATTTTTATAGGCGTGTTTGTTTTCAGGTCAAATCAAGGTCAAATTTCAAAACAAAAAAGACCGCCCTGCGTGATGCGGAGCGGTTGAAAGTTATTTGCTTTTGTTGATGCCAAGCAAAGATTCCACTTTACTCATATTTTCTGTTGGCAATCCGGCTTTGCGAAATTCTTCAAAATTCTGAGTCACGTATTCTTTCCATGTTGCATAATTAAATTGATAGTCTTGCTTTGCTTTGTGTATTGCAAGTGCCTTTTCAATCTCGCCTTTGAACATCAACGCATGAGCTGAATAAAGTTCAACAGTTGCTTTTGCATCTTCATCTACTTTCGATAACGTTAATACTTTTTTTGCCTTCCCTATTGCTTCGTCGTATTTCTTCAAAAATAGCAATTCAAATGCGGATAAGGTGTATCCTGTTGCGTAGCTTGAATCGAAAGCAATAATGGCATCGTAATCTTGCAAAGCACCCTCAAAATCCTTCATTTCATGTTTACATATTGCACGATTCCAAGTGTTCATCATCATGCCTTGCCTATCGCGCATATCTTTATAACAGTCAATAGCTTTAGTGTAATATTTGAGCGCTGAAATATAATCATTTTTTCGGCTTTTAATATTGGCAATACCAACGTATGCGGCGCAGAGCAACGTATCCAACTTGACGGCTGCCTCGTAATCTGTCAGTGCTTTGCCCGGATTAGATTCTAAATTATTATAGGCGCGTACTGCGTAATCTTGTGCGGTCATTTTTTTCTTCTGCGCCTGCGCAGGAAGAGCAATAGTCATAGAAAGAACAAGAAGCAAACAAAAGGTTCTCATCCGAGAATACTCCAAAAAAGGTAGAAAAAATACAGGTTTTCAAATAAGCGCCTTGCTTAATGCTTGTCTATTCCTACAACGAAAGACAGAAGATTGTGGGTTTAATTTCGGGCAGTTGTTCTTTTCTGCTATTCCAGCATTGCAATCGCGCACCTATTTGTCGTCGGGTTAGATCTTGTGGCTTGGTTTTTACAATGCTTGGTGCTGCTGGACGTGCCATTGTGATTTGACTGCGCTTTGCATCGGCAGCTATTTTTTGCTACCATAGAAAAATGTACCGATCAGTGTTGCCAAACCTGTAACGAGTGTTGCCACGCTGCCAATAGGTTCGCCGTGCGTAATCAAATACAGCGACGTGCCAAGTGTGGCTGTGCCAAATGTGAATCCCAACCACTGGGCGCGTTTAACCAATCCTACATTTTCCTTTGCTATGGCAAAGCGCTCTTCCTGTTCTTTTTCTGCCATCCGCACAATACGCTCGCTGAGTCCGGGCATTACTCGCTCATATTCAGCAAGTACCTGTGGAGGCGGCAATGGCGCAGAAAAAAGATAATGTTCCGAAACGGCAATTAATTCTGATGATTCAACATCGGATTCGGCGCTGCTTTCTGTCGGAATACTCTTATCGTGTGCCTTTTGTGGCAAATCGTGATTTTCCATATTTGTCAATGACAACGTTATACTGTAAAGTCATTTTTTCCGAACGAGTATGTTGTTCCGACAATGGCTGTATGCTGTACCAACTTGTGCGAAACTCCCCGTCAGGCTCCATTGTCCGCAATTCGTCTGGCAGACGAGGAAACATCGTTAAAATACTTCCAAAGCCAAACGCGAATAACTTATGCTTTGATACCATCGTTTTTCCTTTCAAACTGACGTGAATTCAAGACGGTGTAATTTCGAGCAACTCTTGCTCACGGTCATAAAAATACTAATCATTCGCTATTCACACCGCGAATCTACGCTAAAATCACCTTCTCAGCAACGACTTTCTCTTCTTTCAAGCCCACAGACTAGCGTTTACGAACCGTGTGAGTTGTGGTGGCGCTTGTGGCGGCGGCGGGCGGATTCGGAGAAACGGCTATCACCTGCGGCAACGGCACAATCTCGCGGAGAAGTCTTTTCAAGGCGCGGTATGTCGGATTCATTTTGCGGAGCGGTGTTTTGGTTGCCAGAACGCCAACGATGTTGCGTTTCATGTCGTACCAAGGCGTGAAGCCGTTGCGTCCTTGTGAACTCAATTCAACGAGGTTGTGCAAAGGCACGACGTGAGCCAGAAGCATTTGCGTAAATGGAGCATTGTTTTCCGTACACACACGCCAAACACCAATGCCGTAATCAGCTTTTTCCTTGCTACTGTCGGTTGTGGCGGAATTTTGCTGATATTGTTTCAGTACATTCGCTCCGGCAGCGTGATTTTTCATCATCTCCAGACACGCCGCTTCCGAAAGAATACGCCGACCTTGCCACATCCCTTTGCCAGAAATCATCTGCAAAAACCGCATATACTCTCGTGCCGACGACTTTGCGCCGCCCGCCACAAGCGGATTATCGGTTACGCCTAAGCCGTAAAAACTGGTGCTTGCCATTCCAAGCGGCTTGGCGATGCGGTCTTGGAAAAGCTGTTCCCACGATTTTCCGCCCACTAATTCCACAATTCGCCCGCCAATTTGCATCGAAGCGCCGCCGTAGGCAAATGTCGTTCCGGGCTTGTATTTAAGAGGTTCTTGGCAAATGGCGTACACCGCATTTTTCATGCTGAGTTTCATATCCCGCATAACCGCTATTTCGCCCGCAAAGCCCGACGTGTGCGAGAATAATTGCCGCACGGTAATCGTTGCCTTTGCACCGGATAAATATTGCAAATATTTTCCAATGGAGTCGGATAACGCTATTTTATGCTCATCCACCAACGTCATCAGGAGTGCGCCGGAGAACCACTTCGAGGCAGAAGCAATCGGCATCACCGATTCCACGCTAACAGCGCCAAAACCTTTTTCATACAAAACCTTGCCATCTTGCATGATGACGAGCGCACAGCCGTCGTCGAAACGTCCAAGAGAATCGCGCAAGAGCTTGTCCACACGCGAGAAGTCGTAGTGATGCGCTTCAGGGATATTCTGTTGGGCGGGAACGGGCAACGAATGGAGGAACAGCACAAGAAATAGCACTGCACAGGCGTATCGCCCAGAAAGCGCATCACACCTTCTTTGCAAGCCATTGTTTCGCTTGAAGTTGCCAATAAACCAGAACTGCGCCAAGAGCGTATCCAAGAAAAATACCGTACCAAATGCCGTGAACGCCAAAGGGTAAAAAGCGTGAGAAAGCAAGTATAAGCGGTAGTTGCAGCCCAAAAAGAACAACAACCATCAGCACCATACTCCGTGTGGCATCGCCCGCACCCGAAATCACCCGTAGTGCTAGAATGAGCGCCACAAAAAATGGATAGGAAAGGGCTGAAATCCTCATATATGCTACCGCCTCACGTACAACCTCTGCATCACGAGTAAATAACGATGCAAAATACTCACCGCCCGTAAAAACTGCAAGTCCTAATATTCCCGCAATCCCAATCATCTGTACCGTCGCCACGCGGAAGAAGCTAAAAATACGGGGAATGTTGCCCGCACCCAAGCATTGCCCGGTGAAGGTTTCAATCGCAACACCCATCGCAAAAATTGGCATAAAAACGAAAAAATCCAGCCGCAAACCCAGTGTATAAGCGGCAGCGGGGTTTGTTCCGAAGGCATTGTGCATCGTCATCATTATTGCTCTCGAAGCGCCAACAGCCAGATATTGCAAGGACGACGGCACACCAATCACCAGAATAGCCCGTACTGTCGAGGCTTCTGGCAATGGTAAGCGCCACGTAACGCCAAAACGAGTTGCCCCGCGTATGAGCATGAACATCCCCAGCAACGCCGCACCAAAATTCGCTAATGCCGTCGCCAAACCCGCACCAATCATACCAAGTGGCGGTACAATCTGAATATTGACGAAGCGCACACCAAAAATCAGTATCGGCGCAAGCACGAGATTGAGTAGCGTAAAACTCACCAGCGTCCGCATCGCAAAACCGGAATTGCCCGTCGAACGCGCCGTGACGTTCATTTGATAGATACAATTTCCAAACGCCAAGCCCGCAAGCAG
>JAAFHM010000420.1 GCA_013298375.1 Ignavibacteria bacterium
AAATGCAAACAAATATTTAGTGGAAATTCACAAAAAATATGTTATTCCCGTTGCGTGCCTTGTGTTTGTGCTGATTGGCTGCCCGCTTGGGATTATGACGAAGCGTGGCAATTTCGGTATTAGCGGTGCAATTACACTGGTGTTCTACGTGATTTATTGGATGTTCCTGATGACGGGGGAACGCCTTGCCGACAGGGGTTTTATTGCACCATGGCTTTCGATGTGGCTTGCCGATATTGTGCTGGGGCTTTTCGGATTATTCCTGATGTGGCGGGTTTCACGAGATTTACCCCTTTTCGACACTACGCGCTTATTCAGTGTTTATGCGGCATTGCGGGGACGTATGCAGCGCATAGGTGCGCCAAAGGTACCCTAACACAATTTTCACACGCAAAAACCATTGGAAAATCACGACAAAGCCGTATATTTGTAGTCTATGCCTTTTTGCATAGACCGCATAGTCACGTGTAATGCTTGCAAAATCAAATGCTTACACGTAAAAACAGTCAATAAAATCACTTTTTTACGCAAACTTCTCACGATTTTTGAAAGGGCAACCTGACAATGGGTACACTCTCGAAAATGCGCACAATTTCCCCTTACGTGCTTGTCGCCGTAGCGGTGATGTTTATTGTGTTCATGGTCATTTCTGACTTAGATATTCCGACTATTACCAATAAAGGACAGAACCTTGCTTCTGCTGTTGTTGGCAATGTAAACGGCGAAAAAATCATGTACACGGAATTTGAACGCCGTGTTAAAGAGCAGGCAGAAGCCGCTCGCGCTCAATCCCCCAACAGCGAAGACTTCGACGAAGCGCCCGTGCGCGAACAAGTCTGGAACGAAATGGTGGACGATATTCTTCTGCGTCAAGAATCCGAAAAACTCGGCATCAGCGTTAGCAATGATGAGATTTTGGATGTGTTGTTGGAAAACCCGCCAGATGTACTCCGCCGTCCATTTATGGATTCCACCGGACGCTTTTTGCGCGACACGTATCTTGAATACGTGACCAACCCCGACATTATGATTCAACGCGCCCAGCAACAAGGCGGTCAACAAGCTGCGCAGCAAGCCGCCAAACAAACGGCAGACTTCAAAAAGTATCTTGTGCGTATCGAAGATGCTATTCGCCAAGACAAATTGCAAAACAACCTCAAAGCGGCTGTTGGTGCGGCATACGGCGCACTTGATCCGCTCTATTTGCAACAGCGCTTCCGTGCTGAAAATTCGACGATGGATGCCAGCATTATTGCTCTGAATGCAAATTTGATTCCCGACAATGCCGTCAGTGTCAGCGATAAAGAGATTGCCGATTACTACGCAGCGCATGAATCCTCGTTCAAACAAAAACCCGTTCGCAAATTGAAATATGCCATGTTGCCTGTTGTGCCGTCGCAAGCTGACTCGCAGCGCGTTCAAAAACGCTTTGAGCGCATAATGACGGACTTGAATGCCGCTCCGACTCCCGGACAGCGCGACACGGTGTTTGAGCGCTTTATTGGTGATTTTGGTGGTGTGGTGAACGATTATAAATTTATTCAGGACGTTCCACCGCAAACGCTCGTGATGCTCAATAACCTGCCTGTGCGCGGCGTTGTTGGTCCGATTCAAACCCAGCAAGGTATGACGTTTGTCCGTTTGGACGACCGCCGCACTGGTGCAAACGTGATGACCAAAGCAAGCCACATTTTAATTCGTTTTGCAGCAAATAACCCCGCATCCAAAGACAGCGCCAAAGCTGTTGCACAGGGACTTTTGCAAGAAGCACAATCGGGCAAAGATTTTACCGAATTAGCAAAGAAAAACTCCCAAGACCCCAGCGCAGCGCAAAATGGCGGCGATTTGGGTTTCTTCGGCAAAGGCATGATGGTGAAACCTTTTGAAGAAGCAGCTTCGGCGGCTGCGGTTGGCTCTATTGTTGGTCCCGTAGAAACGCAATTCGGCTGGCATATCATCAAAGTCACCGACAAAAAATCGGACGAAATTAAATTTAGCGAAATCACGCTGAATCCGACCATTAGCCAAGCAACACGTAGTCAGCTTTTCCGCACCGCAGCGTCACTGAAAGAAAGCCTCAAAAGCGGCATCGCATTTGACACCGCCGCAAAACGTTTGGGACTTGTTGCCAGCGAAACCGCATACTTCCGCCGTGTAGCAACAATCTTGGGTTCGCGTACACTCACGAACTTCGCTTTTGACAGCAATGTCGGCGATGTTTCCGACCCTGTGGAACTCAAAAATAATGGTATCGTCATTGCGCAACTTGTTCAAAGTCGGCTCATGGGTATCAAGCCGCTTGAGGATGCAAAAGACGAAATCAAAATGAAGCTGATGAGCGCAAAAAAACTTGATGCCTTGAAAAACAAAGCACAAGAAGTTTTCGGTAAAGTTTCCGGTTTGGATTCGCTCTCGAAAGCAAAAACAGTGGATTCCACGCTGAACGTCGTGGTTTCAAGCGGCATTACCGACAATGGTCGTGTGCCAGCACTTGGCTCCGATGTGGTGCTAACTTCCTCGCTCTTCAGCCAAGCGGCTTCTGTGGGCAAAGTTCTTGCTCCGATTCGTGGTGAGCGAGCATACTACATTGCCCAAATCAAAGGCAAAAAAGATGCTGATATGAACGGCTTTACGACAGCCCGCCAAACGCTTGTTCAGGGCGAAAAATCGAAAGCACAAGGAACGCTCTATTTCAAATGGCGCAACGAACTCCGCGACCGCGCAGAAATTGAAGATAATCGCAATAAGTATTTCCGAGACTAATCATCTTCTCCTTTCGAGAAGGGTGATGCAGGGTAAAAAATCCCCGCTTGGCGGAGCAGCAATGCAACACAAGCGGGGATTTTGCGTCTTTATCCAAGCCTTGAATTCAAGAACTATTTCATCTTCTTCATTTTTTCTCCCATTCTATGTCGCATCATAAAGTCGCCATTATTGGTTCTGGTCCGGCGGGTTTCACCGCAGCGCTCTACGCCTCGCGTGCAAATTTGGACGTAACCATGTTTGAAGGGCATCAACCGGGCGGGCAGCTGACCATCACGACCGAAGTCGAGAATTATCCGGGCTTTGAGCATGGTATTCAAGGTCCCGAACTTATGGACGTTATGCGCAAGCAAGTTCACCGCTTTGGCGCAAAGTCTGTGTATGAGACCGTTACCGCGCTCAAGCAAGCCAATCATCATTTCCTTCTCACAACCGAGCGAGGCACGGAATATCATGCCGACGCAGTAATTTTGGCTATGGGCGCATCAGCAAAACTTTTAGGCACAAAAGGTGAAAGCGAATACATGGGCTATGGTGTATCGGCGTGTGCGACGTGTGATGGCTTTTTCTTTCGCAATCAAGACGTTATCGTCGTCGGCGGTGGCGATACGGCGATGGAAGAGGCAAATTACCTGACGCGCTTCTGTAAATCGGTAATGATTGTGCATCGCCGCGAGGAGTTTCGCGCCTCGAAAATTATGCTCGACCGCGCCCGCAAAAACGAGAAAATTTCGTTTGCATTGAATACGACCATTGATGAATTTAAGGGCGAAACACTGGAAACAGGCATGAAGAAAATGACCAGTGTGGTTTTGCGCGACACACGAGACAATACCTCACGGGAGATTCCCATTGATGGCGTGTTTGTTGCTATCGGTCATCAGCCCAACAGCAGCCTTGTCAAAGGCTTAGTCGAAATGGACGAAAGCGGCTACGTCCTCACGCAAGGGAAATCCACCTATACCAATGCCGACGGCATATTTGCTTGTGGCGACCTCCAAGATACCGTCTATCGCCAAGCCGTCACGGCTGCCGGAAGTGGTTGTATGGCAGCGATTGATGCGGAGCGCTGGCTGGAAGGCAAAAAGGGATAGAATCTGCCCTGAGAACGATATATTTCTCCGCTTACTCTTGCATATCCCCATCGGTGCAGCGCCGATATAACCTCGATTTGCGTCAATTCACCCCGTTCTATCACGTTCAAACCCCGCGTCATTATGAAGCGCATATTTTCTGTATTTTCTCTCGGTATGCTGCTTTGCGGCATGACATTGTTCCCTATTGTTTCTATGAGCGACACTCCAAAACCACCCGTAGCGAAAATTGTTCCCAAAAAAGACACCGCGCATGGTGATGTCCGCACGGACAATTATTTCTGGTTGCGCGATAAGAAAAACCCTGATGTTATCAAACATCTCGAAGAAGAAAATGCTTACACACAAGCAATGATGCAGGACACAAAGCCTTTGCAGGAAAAACTCTATACCGAAATGAAGTCTCGTATTAAAGAGACCGATTTGAGTGTTCCTTACGAAGACCAAGGCTATTTCTATTATTCCCGCACCGCCGAAGGCAAACAATATCCGATTTTCTGCCGCAAAAAAGGTTCGATGGATGCACCGGAGCAGGTCACGATTGATTTGAACGCTCTGGCAGAAGGGAA
>JAAFHM010000497.1 GCA_013298375.1 Ignavibacteria bacterium
TCGAAATGCCAAAACTTGCACCGACAATATCGGCGCAATTCGACAGACCAATACCATTGCCATCATTGGTGATACCACCCTTGAATAGGGATGATAGATCCGAGCCAACGGTTTTATTGAGCCAATCAACGGTTTCAGGTTTTACGGTGTTTTCAATAACCCAGCGTAAAATGTTGCCAATGGGAAAAATCGTCAGAATAATAGTATCTTCACGAGAGAAGCGGAGCGCATTATTGACCAAATTATACACAACGCGGTCGAGTGCAGAAGCCTCTAAACAGCACGTGGTAACGTTTCCTTCATAATTGCATTGCACCTTGACGGTAATGGTTCTCTCATTATGTTGATATTCAAAGTTGTTCCACTTTTTGACGTAATCATAAATTGAATGGATTCGCAAACGCTCGTCAGCCGCACGAGTGCTGATGTCGATATCCTGAACAGCATTCCGCATCATTTTTGCTTGATCGCGGGCGAGAAAAACAAAACTCCGCATAATATCAACTTCGTGGTATAAATTAAATTCTTTAATTCTTGTCGCATGGCTTATCATCGACATCAAAGCGCCGCCACGAATATCGTGAATGATTTTTTTGAGGTGTAGCGATTCATACTCTGTCGTCGCACCGAGTTCTCTGGCAGCACTCAGAAAATTATCCGAAAGAAACCAATCGACGTTCTGTTTGAGGATAGAGTAATTCGGTGCTTCTTTCATATAGAGCCATAAATCATACACTGTTTTGATATTCTGATAAATCGTTACGAGTGTTTTTCTATCCTGTTCGGAAAACTCGTGCAGAAGAGAGCTGAAGCCCGTACCGTCATATCGTGTGGCATTTTTGCTTCGTAAATTTGTCGGTGCGAGATTGACATATCGTTGATCCATAGTTTTTTCCAAAAGAGAGCAAGGTGAAAAGTAGTAGTGAGTCCCATATAAACAACCAAAGTGCAATTTTAGTTTGCCAATCTCCGCAATTATTCTGTATTTTTTTTGCCATGTCAAACAACCCAACAAACGATGATTCGATTACTCATTGCCGACGACGAACCACCAGCACGAATGCTGCTCCGCGAGTATTTGAGCGGTGTTCAGGATGTGCAGATTATTGGTGAAGCAGAAAATGGCACGGAAGCCGTTGCTACTATCAATGCACTCAAGCCCGATGCGGTCATTTTGGATGTACAGATGCCCGAACTGACGGGCTTTGACGTTCTGGAACGGCTTGAAATCGTGCCACACGTGATTTTTTCGACCGCCTACAATGAATTTGCTGTCCGAGCTTTTGAGGAAAATGCGGTCGATTATTTGATGAAACCCTACAGTCGTGAACGATTCACCCGTGCCATTGTAAAGCTGCAAGAGCGCTTGAATACTGCTTCGGCAAGCCTTTCCCACTTGGAAGCACTTTCGCACCTTCTCACCAATTTCCCCACCGCACAAGCACCAAGCAATCAAGCGCCACTTTCCCGCCTCATGGTTCGGAGCGGCAGCCGCATCATTCCTATTACCGCAGACGATATAGTCTGGATAGAGGCGGCGGAAGATTATGCACTTCTGCACACGGCACAAGGAAAATTCACCGCCAGCACGGGCATCGGCGAACTCGAAAAACGGCTCGATAGCCACGTCTTTATGCGGGTTCACCGATCAGCAATCATCAATACGCATTGCATCAAGCACGTCGAAACCGATGCCAATGGGAATTTGACAATTATTCTGACCAATGGCGCAAAAGTGAAAGTAAGCCGCTCGTACACCGCACAGATACGGGGTTTAATTGTGTAATTCACAAACATTTGCTGTAATCATTCAGGTATCGTTCCATTCAAGCTACTTCTCCGCTATCCAGTAGATTTTTACCATACTTTGTCTTCGTCGTATTTGCAAAGTTTATAGAATTTTTTAATTTTTATTGACTTTTATTATTAAAAAAAGTAGATTGCAGCCGCTTAAAACTAAACTATTTTAACTTTTTGTATTTACTACTTGAGGATGAACGTATGAAACGATTCCCATACTATTTCTTGAAAGCCGCTCTACTACTCTTGGTTGCTTCCACAATGGGGCAACAAATCTGGGCGCAGGACAAAAAACCAACGCCGCCAACGATTACCTTTTCGGGGTATGTTGATGCTTATTACGCCTTTGATAATGACGCAACAGTCTTGCAAGGACAGCCCACGGGAGCGCGTCAATTCTCGTTTTTGGGGTATGTTCGCAATCAATTTAACCTGAACACGGCGCAGATCACTGGGACGGTTGCTCACGAGGATTATCGGGCAGCACTTACTGTTGCATATGGCGATTTGCGCAATTCCGCATATGTGCCGCTCACCCGCTACAATACGCTCCAACAGGCAAATGGCGGCTTTCGCATCGTTGATAAACTGTGGTTCGATGGCGGCTTTTTTATGACGCACATTGGCGGAGAGAGCCTCCTGCCGAAAGATAACTGGTTTACACTCTACTCTTTTGCCACAACCAACGAACCATTCTATCAAGCTGGTGCAAGACTTTCGTATGAGGGAAGCCTGATTCAGGCTCAAATCCATCTTCTGAATGGCTACGGTATTTTTGAGGATAATAACGCCAACAAATCCATCGGTTGGTTCTTTGGTATCACACCGTCATCCCAGTTTTCCGCACTTCTTACTGGCATTGCCGGGAACGAACAGCCCACCGGAACACCCGAAGCAACACGCATTTACAATGACCTTGTTCTCACCTACCAGCCCTCGGATGCGCTAACGGTGCGGGCAGAAGTAGATTATGCTCTTGAGGAAATGCCAACACTGAACCGCCAATGGGGTACATATCTAGCAAGTTTTTTAGCGCTGCGATATGCGATTACACCGAGTGTTTTTGCCTCCGGGCGCTTTGAATACGTTGCGAATGCGAACGGCGCAAATGGTGATGTTGGTATTATTACGCCCGCACTTCGTGGAACAGGGTACTCTGTATCGGTGGAGTATCGCCCTGTTGCGAATTCGTACATTAGAGCCGAAGTGCGAGCGCTGACACTAGAAAACAAATACACACTCTTCCGTGATGCGTCTGACCGCCCAACGAGTTCGCGTCTTGAAGGTGTAGTCAGCCTTGGAGTGTGGTTTTAAGGAAGAAATGTCACTCTTGAGATATTACCCCGCCGGGCAGCTTTTTTGCTGTCTGGCGGGTTTTGTTTTCATGGCACTTCCATTGATGAACCAATAATTGAACATCCCGCCGTGCATGGCTTTTTTCCTGAGACGTGGTATATTGCGGGGCGATTTCTGTACCACTTTCATCATCATCAATCTATGCGTATCAGTATTTTTCTGTTCATTGCTTGTTGCACCATGATTCCAAGCGCTCTGCAAAGTCAAGACGCAACAGAGCGCCCATCACCGGAACGCCCGTCATGGGTTCCGCGAGGGCTGCTTTTTCAGCCGCTTCGGGCAAATATCATCGAACCGCGTATGGGCGGATTGGTCAGCGTTTTACCGCAAACACCGCGTCCTGCCTTGCGTTTGGATATTGGGCATTCGATTGACCTTTTTGCATTCAATCGTGGAAATATTCTTCCTGCGGACACCCCGCAAACAGCGCCCGAAGTGCGCTTAGGAGCAGATTTTTTCACCTTTACGCGCCTCCGCTCCGAGATAAATTTCCGCTTTCCTGTTGAAACTACCGATTTCTTTTTTGGTGTCAATGCCAGTGTCAAAGCGCCTTTTGCCGATGGCTCTTCGCTGTCGGGACGTTTGCGAGTTGCCCATATTTCGGCACATTTGGTGGATGGCTATCCGCAATATCAGGAAACCTTTGTCTATAGCCGCGAGTTTGTGGATGCTGTCGCCGCGTTTTCTCCG
>JAAFHM010000258.1 GCA_013298375.1 Ignavibacteria bacterium
AAACGCAACGGAGCATTTGATCTCAAAACTCTTCGTTTTGGAAACGAGGTTGTCACTCGTTACGATATCGTCAATAAGATGCCATCCTCGTTGATGCAAGCCCTCAGTGAACCCATTTCACCACAAGGCAAACGTCTTTATCCACTGGAAGTTCTTTCGGCGAAAATGCAAACACAAGAACATACTCTTGCCAGAAACCTCGCCCATGCTTCATGCCTTTACGAGAGAAAAGAGGTTTTAAGAACGATAGACAATTACAGTTATGCGGGATATGCACTCTACGAAGGAGACAGCGCTATCACTCAACGACTACGTGAAAGCATCACACCATCTTACCCGCGCACTCCATCACTTGAAGAGGCAGAGCGCGAATGCGCAGCTACTTCCGAAATCATACAACTTGCCAGTCAACGTAAACCCATATCTAATTTTGTCATATATCAGTATGGTAGTTCTGGGGATTGTGAATCGGTCAAAAATTATTATCAAGCCGTCGCGGGCTTGATTCGCATTGGCAGGGTGTATATTATCGCCGATTTGAGTAAGGCAGAGCCTCATATCGTGGGCATGGTATCCACACAAGCACCGACAGGATTATTGAAGACTGACCCTGATTTTTTAAAAAATGCTTTGAATGGTCCAATCTCTTCGGGAGTGTTTGATGCTATTGATTTACTGCAATTTCCAACGCAAGAATATGAGGGCATTGAGCGAGTTCCCGTAAAAGGCTCTATTACCAGCACGTCGGCACGAAATCTCTATGAGTATTGTCTTGAAGGGCTTCACAGAAACAACTTTATTGACCGCACATCGGAAATATTTCCGTTCCCTGCGGCACGATATAAACGGAATGGTCACTGAAGGCGCTTCCCAAAAAATTTATTCTCTAAATGCCTTTCTCTTCCGAACAGGCTCAATGCGAAGACCGCTTACATCCTCACACTGAGCCTACCGAAGTAAAAGCACAAAACGAGCAAATTATTGCTTAATCAACTCTACATTTCCCTTGAACTCAACCATATCGCCAACAGCAAGCCCGCCATTGTCCAATTTCTTACTCCACTTCACGCCAAAATCCTGACGATTGATCTCGCCGACAACCTTAAAGCCCGCATGGAATTTGCCTTTGCCGTCTTTAATCACGCCACCAAATTTTGCATCAAATTCTACCGATTTGGTAACGCCGTGCATGGTGAAATCACCAATAAGTTTGTATTTGGTATCGCTAACTTTCTTCAATTCCTTCGATTTGAACGTAATCGTTGGGAATTTTTCTGCTTCAAAAAAATCGCCACCTTTGAGGTGATTATCGCGGTCTTTATTGTCAGTATTGATGCTGGCAACTTGGATTGTGACATCAACCTTTGCATCAGTCAAATCTTCTTTGTCCGCTAGCACTGCTACATCGAAGGAGTCAAATTTTCCCTCTGCTTCGGCAACAACCATATGACTTACGGAAAAGCTAATTTGTGAGTGCGAGCGGTCAAGCGCCCATTTACCTGTTTGCGCAAAAGCGCTTACGCTACTGCCGACGACAAAAAATGCCGCCACAACACCGACTGCGGAAAATATACGATTCATCTGGTGTAATCCTTTTTTGTGGTAAAAAAACGTGATGATTATTTCTGAAAATCTTCTTCTGAGTCTTGGCGGGCTTATTGAAGCAATATGGTATCATATTCCATGTATTCTGCTGTGGCACGGGCTTTATCGCGCCCAAGCAATCTCGCAATAACATGGAGCGAAGCATCTATACCCGCCGAAATGCCGCCCGCCGTGATAATTTGACCATTATCCACAAAGCGCGTGTCTTGCCAATCGCCCTCCACCCATCGTGCCGTTGGAGCAAGTTCGCGGATGTCGGCAAGCGCTTCGTGATGCGTGGTTGCTTCTAAGCCATCCAGCAAGCCCGCCTTTGCCAAAATTCGTGCGCCCGTGCAGACAGAAATAACAAGCTCTGCTGTGGAAGCGGCGGTTTGAAGCCACGTAATGACGGCATCGCTCATCATCGCTGTTTTTGAGCCAATTCCGCCCGGAACAATGACAATATCCGGCTTTGGAGCATTGGCGAGTGTGTGTGCGGGAACGATACTGAGTCCGTTGCGTGTCGTGATGGTGCGCTCTTGCTCGGCACACGTATAGACGAGAAACGGCTTGTAGGCGTTTAATTCGGCAGTAACGGAAAAAACCTCGAAGGGACCGGCAAAATCCAGCACTTCTACATCGTCAAAAAGAAGAATGGCGACATTGCGTCGCTCTAGGTCGCGTGGTTGCATGAGATTGTGAATGGTGGTACAAGAATGCCGACAAAAATACAGAAAAATTCCGAATGCCTGCGGCAAAAACAAACAAAAGCCGCTTCACACCAGATGCAAAGCGGCTTTTGACCTTATTTTACCTTAGAACCGCAAGCGAAATAACTCGTAATATTTTTTTTCCACGAATCACACAAATCTTCACGAATGAAACTCTACTATCAAGGCTCTTGATTCGTGTTCATTCGTGCGATTCGTGGATAACATTGAATGACTTGTTTCGCTGATGTTCCTTAGCAATCAACATTTTGTGTCATTTTGCGGAGTGCTTCTTTCATAATGTTCATTCCATCGTCAACCTGACCTTTGGTCAAATTAAGCGGCGGACGGAAGCGGATGGAATGGACACCGCAAGCGAGCAAAATTACTTTAAGGTCGTAGCAAATACGGCGAAATTCATCGCGCTGCTCCGGCGTAGGCAAATCAAAGGCAGCAAACAAGCCACGTCCGCGCGGATTCGTGACCAAATTTGGGAACTCCTCCGCCATCGCGCCAAGCTGCTCAATCAAGTATCCACCGACGGTAGCGGCGTTTTGCACCATGTTTTCTTCTTGGATAATCTGCAAATACCGTGCAACCCGCACCATATCGACCAAATTACCGCCCCATGTTGAGTTAATGCGGCTCGGAACGTGGAACACGTTATCGGCAATTTCGTCTAGTTTGCTGCCCGCAAGCAAGCCGCAGACCTGCATTTTTTTGCCAAACGTCATCAAATCCGGCTCTACGCCTAATTGCTCATGCACCCACCATGTTCCCGTGATTCCCACGCCTGTCTGTACTTCATCGAAAATAAGCAGTGCTTCGTTTTCATCGCACAATTGCCGGACAGCCTTCAAATACTCAGGGCGGAAGTGGTTATCGCCACCTTCGCCTTGAATCGGCTCCATAATCATACAAGCAATCTCGTCTTTCATCTCGAAAAATGCTTGTTTCATCTGCGCAAGCGATTGTTGCTCAAGTTTCAGCGTGTGTTCGATGTTCTCCGGCGTAAGTGGGAAGCGCATTGCCGGGTTCAGGACGCGGGGCCAGTTGTTAAATTTCGGATAATACTTCACTTTTTTCTCATCGGTATTCGTCAACGTCATCGTGTAGCCGGAGCGCCCGTGAAATGCTTGTTGGAAGTGCATAACACTGTGTCCGCGCTCGTGTTGATAGCCTTTGGCAAAGTTTTTGCGCACTTTCCAATCAAATGCAGCCTTCAGAGCATTTTCATTTGCCAATGCGCCACCTTCGACAAAAAAGCTATATTTGAAGTGCTTCGGAACGGCAATTTTGAAGAACGTATCGACAAACGCTGCCATTTCTTGGGTGTAAAGGTCAGAATTGGAGGGTTTATTCAGCGCAACCATACCAAGATAGTGGATAAAATCTGGGTCGGTGAGTTTCGGATGATTCATCCCAATCGGCATAGAAGCGAAGCAGGTGAACAAATCCAGAAATGTGTCGCCCGTTGCGGCATCGGTCATATACGAACCCGTACTGCCGTGCAGATCCAGCACCATATCGAAGCCATCGGCTAACATATGTTTGCGAAGCGTGTTATGAACCTCTTTTGCAGCAATATTTGTCGGCAAAAACGAGGAGTGGTGCATTTTTTTGGTATGCACTCCGTTGCCATTAGCAACGATGGGAGCGGTTGTTGTTGTGGACATAATCGTTCTCCATTGAGAATAAGGATGATGAAATATGATGTTGAGAATGCTCAAAGAAGCAATGAACAACGCACTGCTCATGGAAGCAGAACGCAGAATCATTGAAGAAAAAAGGGAAGTGTTTCGAGGCGCGAAAGGCAGAAATCAAGCGCTTCTGAGCGCTGCGCTATGAAGCGCCGTAGGGATAGAGCTGGCAAGGGAGATTATCAGGAGCAGATACGAACGAAGACGCTGGCTGCTCAAAAATGAGCCGCCGCGTATTGTGCCTTTGATGCTCCCGTGAGCATTGCCAAGCGCAGACGATGTAAGTGTTCGTATTCTCATAGTAGTTTGGGGAAGAATTGCAAATATACTCATTTTTCTTGATATTTCCAACACCCAACAAAATCCGAAAAATCTGCATAATGCACGCATCAATATTTCGCAATATCCCGCAAAAACGCTAGATTTGCGACGAATAATCTCTTGTTCTACATTTAGGCGATAGAGCATCATGGCTACGAACATCCAGCCCCCTGAAAGCACGGAATATCCGGCGTATTACGAACAATACATTGCCAAAGCACGCGGCGAAGACTTGGTGAGAACCATGCAGATAGCGCACCGTGAAACACAAGCACTCATCGGCTCTCTCACAGAAGAGCAGTTAAACTATCGCTACGCCGAAGGCAAATGGACGATTAAAGAAATCATTGGGCATTTAATTGATGCAGAGCGCATTTTTACGTATCGGATGCTGCGTTTCGCACGAAAAGATGCCACCGATTTACCCGGATTCGATGAAAACGAGTACGTTCCGGCTTCAGAGGCAAACGAGCGCTCAATTCATGGACTGTTAGAAGAATTTACGACCGTGCGAGCAGGTACATTCTCGCTCTGGCGGAGTTTTACCAATGAAATGCTCCAACGAAGCGGCACGGTGAACGGTAATCGTCTTTCGGTTCGGGCGTTCGCCTATATCACGTGTGGACACGAAATTCACCATCTTGCTATTATTAAAGAGCGTTATCTCAAATAATTCTCTCACTAAAGTTCTGCACGGCAGATTTGCATATTTTTTCGTATCTACGGACGTAAAATATCGCATCTGTTTTTATTCGGCTCATCGTCACAATTCAACTCTTCCTATTTCTACGAAACAAGGTTCTATGCCGTCTCAAGCATTGCATCATCCGACAGCCCAAATTTCTCCCAACGCTGAAATTGGCGCAAACGTGCGTATCGGCGCGTTTAGTATCATCGAAGACGGCGCAGTTATCGGCGAAGGGACGGAAATACGCTCTTCGGTCGTAATTTACGGCTCTGCCAGAATTGGTGCGGGATGCACCATTCACCCCAGCGCCGTTATCGGCGGTGAGCCACAGGATTTGAAATTTAATGGCGAAATAACACACGCAATTATCGGCGACCGAACGGTGATACGTGAATTTGTTACCGTCAATCGCGGCACAGAAGCAAGCGGCGAAACGCGCATCGGGAACGACTGCCTGATTATGGCATACTGCCACGCGGCGCATGATTGCGTGATTGGAAATAATGTCATTATCGCTAATGCCTCTCAACTTGGTGGGCACGTCGAGATTGACGATTATGCAATTATCGGTGGTGTCGCAAAGGTGCATCAATTCTCGAAAGTCGGCAAACACGCGATGGTGGGCGCAGGAACAAAAATTGTCAAAGATATTCCACCATTTGCCCTCGCCGACGGCATTCCCGGGCGTTTTGAAGCCGTCAACAAACTTGGCTTAAAACGACGTGGTTTTAGCGAAGAAGTCATCCAAGAACTGGAAGATTTCTACACGACGATTCTCCATTCAGGCTTGAATATTAGCGCCGGAATTGCCAAATTTCAAGAGCGCGGGACTCTTCACGCCGAAACACTAGACTGCATTAGCTTTATTCAAAACTCTAAACGTGGAATCTGCCGCTAGAAGATACTGAAGAAGGTTGAAAAACTCTTCCCGTCCGGCGACTGAAGAGAGCAAGTACGCTGCCGTCGGGCGGGTGCTGCGTATTCAGTTTTCATTCATTTCCAGTAGAGTGCAACCACTTTCCCCACCAGTATTCTTCTTAAACCATGTGCGGTCGCTATACGATGTTTATCAAGCCGGAAGAACTGAAAAAGCGCTTTCGTGCGACGGTTTCGGACGAGGTAGTGGAACAAATTGCCAAACCTCGCTACAACCTCGCGCCCACGCAAGATGTACCGATTATCACGATGCAAACCGGAGAACGCACAACCGAAATGGTGCGCTGGGGCTTGATTCCATCGTGGGCAAAGGACGAATCTATTGCCAGCAAACTCATCAACGCCCGTGCCGAAACTCTCCTCGAAAAACCTTCCTTCAAAAACGCCTTCCGACAACGGCGCTGTTTAGTCATTGCTAATGGATTTTACGAGTGGAAAAGCATGAGTGCAAAAAGCGTTGGGGCAGGCAGAAGCGGAAAAGCAAAAGCACCAAAAGGCACCATCAAACAACCAATGTATCTTCGGCTCAAAAGCGGCGAACCGTTTGCGATGGCGGGGCTGTGGGAAGAATGGAAGCACCCCGAAACACGATTACCTGTAAGGAGTTGCACAATTATTACCACCGAACCAAACGAACTCATTGCCACACTCCATCACCGCATGGCGGTTATTCTTTCGCCCTCGGATGAAGATATATGGCTGGATGATAACATTCCGACGCAAGATTTACTGAGGCTTTTGCGCCCCTTCCCCTCTGATTTACTCGAAGCATATCCCGTTTCAAGCCGCGTAAACACTATTGCGGCGGACGAAGTTTCGATGATTGAGCGCGTTGATGAAATTAGCGTGGAAGCAAGGATTGATGAGGGAGAGCAAGGTTCATTGTTTGGATAAATTCAACACCCCGCACCTGCCGGACGGCGAAGAAGCCGCCCGACAGGGAGACCGCTCCTCGTCAAAAGCCGTAAAACGAGAAGAAAAC
>JAAFHM010000001.1 GCA_013298375.1 Ignavibacteria bacterium
TGGAACGGGAGTTGTGCCGAATGTGGACGTTCAGCCAAGCCGCATCCAGTTTCTCGATAAGCCCTTGGGGTCGCAATGCACGGTACAAAGTACCATCAACGTTGTGATAGCAAATCCAACTACACCATTCTGTGGGACACCATTGTCGTTTAATGCAACTATTCTTGAGTCGGGAACACCATTTAGCCTCTCTGATGCTAATAATTCCGGTACCTTGTCCTCCGTCAATATTTCCGGCACCTTAGTTTCAGCACAATCTACAACACTCACGATTACATTTTCACCCAAGAACGTCAATGACTATGCTGCAACGCTGCTCATTACAACGGATGCACCGAAGGGCAAAGACAGCATCCGTATTCCATTGCAAGGACGCGCAAGCGATCAGCCGAGTGTGATAGTCTCAGCCGCAACTGTTCGTGCAAGTCCGGGGCGAGAGATTTCTATTCCCATTCTTGTCAAGCCCGGACAAAGCGGTTCGCCGACGTTGAATGCCGAGGCGCTGCGTTTTGTGAAGGTCGTACAGTTTCAACTCACCTTTGATAAAAGTTTACTCCGTTTTGAGCGGTCAATAACCGACCTGACTGCAAGCTCTAATGCCATTATTCCGCCACCTGAAACGACGACAACTCCCGATGGAGCAACAACACTGACGTTCACAATTACCGCACGTGATTCCGCGCTACGCCCACGTAATGAAACCCTCGTTATTCTGAATTTTTCCACGTATTTGGGACGAAGCAGTAGAACGTCACTCAAACTTGTTAATATCCGTTTAAGCGATTCTCTTGGCACAAGTCCTTGTCTTCGCGCAAAGGTAGAAGGAGCGCCTGTTGATGGCGAGTTTGCCTTAGATTCTGTTTGCGGTTTGGCGACAAAAGTGGACTATGTGAATAAGCTGAATAGTACGAAAACCTTTGTGTTAAGCGCTATTACGCCGAATCCGATAAGCGACAACGTCCGTGTCGGCTTCGATGTCGCATATCCAGCACACGTTATGGTGGAAATTCTGGATGCACTTGGGCAGGTGAAAGCGACGGTGGCGGATAATCGCTTTCCCGAAGGCTCATTTGAGGGGGAAATTAACGTTGGGAATCTTGCGCCTGGCGTGTATTTCTGCCGTATGCGGGCGGAGCGCTTTAGCGAAATGCGCAAGATACTCATTGTGCGATAAACTCAATTGGGCAGAGTTTTTCTGCCATTCTCTGCACAAAAATCCGTAATTTGCGTGTCTATGCACAACAGCCAAACGACCAATATTGCGCCTTTTGATTACGCCGATTTTGTGAGCATTTTCGGAGAACGTGCTTGCGAAAATCTTCCTAAAACCTTGAAAGTATGCGGCGTTTCAACCGATACGCGTACACTGTCAGAGGGGAATTGTTTTGTTGCCCTGCGCGGAGAGCGCTTCGATGCTCATAGATTGGTAAAAGAGGCGTTGCAAAAGGGAGCAGTTGTGGCGTTGGTAGAATCGCTCTTGGATGCTGATATTGCGGATGCCAGCGTACCAATTCTCGTTGTGGAGGACACATTACGTGCCTTTGGCTTGTTGGCAAATTTTCATCGTCGGCGTTTTTCGATTCCTGTTGTTGCCGTTGCTGGTTCGGCGGGGAAGACGACGACGAAAGAGATGACGGCGCGGCTTCTGGACGAGCATTTTCGTGTGCTGAAAACAGAGGGAAATTTTAATAATCAAGTCGGTGTGCCGCTTACACTCTTACATCTGAGCAACACACACACGGCAGCAGTCGTGGAAATCGGCACGAATGAGCCGGGTGAAATTGCGAAACTTTCGGCAATAGTTGCACCCACACACGGCATTATTACCAATATTGGCAAAGAGCATTTGGAAAAATTGATTGATGAAGATGGTGTGGAAGAGGAGGAAACGGCGCTTTTTCGCTATCTCGCCGAACATGGCGGCACAGCGTTTATCAACTGCAATGACGAGCGAATCAGGAAATACGGGCGTTCCGGTTGGGTGCGCTACGCTCTTGCCGATGAGACGCTTGGTGCCGATATTACGGCAACATTTATTATGCAGGGCAGCACTCATCCGATATTGCACCTCGTTCATCATCGCGCTAACGTCAACGTTGAAGCGCATTTGCAGAGTGTCGGTATAACGGGCGCACGAAACGCACTGGCGGCGGCGGCAGTCGGATTTGGCTTGGGAATGTCGGCAGAGGAGATTCGGCGCGGATTGGAGGGGTTCCGCTCTGAAACGTCGGAAACGGGGTACGGACGCATGGTTGCTGAAACACGGGAATTGCCGCAAAACCGCACCATTACGCTCCTCAACGATTGTTACAACGCCAATCCAACGTCAATGTATGCCGCTTTGGAAACATTGCAAACGACCGCCTCGCCGCGCCGTATAGCGCTTTTGGGCGATATGCGCGAACTTGGTGCTGCTTCCGAAAGCGAACACGATGCGCTTATTGCTGCTCTCAAAAGCGCATCATGGCTTACGTTGGCAATTCTTATCGGAGCGGAAATGCACAAAGCATATTTGCGAGCGTCGGCACAACACGAAATAACGCCCAAACTCGTCTATTGCGATACTCATTCAGAAGCCGCTCAAATGATTACTGCGCAGACGCAGACTGGTGATGTTTTGCTCGTCAAAGGCTCGCGTGGTGTTCGCTTGGAGGACGTTTTGGAGCAGCTTTTCGGACAGTAATTATTGCTGCAAACAATGTTGTAACGTTTCACCTCGGCGCAGCCTTCTATAACTGTTCGCAGACTCTATCACTATCGAATTATCCGATCTCACTTTTGCCAATGAAGTCATCGTTTGCCCAACATTATACCATACAGGAACTTGCCGATAAACTCAATGCGAGGATTGATGCGCCATCGGAACGTGTAGCTGCAAGCACTCTTATTGGTGTCAATACTCTGGAAGCTGCCCAGCAAGGAGAAGTGAGTTTTCTGGCAAATCCCAAATATGCTCCGCTTGTAGCTTCAACACAGGCTTCGGCACTGATAGTTCATGATGAATATGTTGCGCCGGAGGCATTTGGAGGCGTTCTGCTTCGTACAGAAAACCCTTACAACGCCTTTCTTCGTGCCGTTCAGTTTTTTTATCCCAGCCGTCCGAAGCAAGCGGGATTCCGCCATCCATCGGCAATTATCGCCGAAAGCGCTCAGGTACACGCTTCGGCAAATATTGGCGCAAATGTGGTTATCGGAGAGTATTGTACGATTGGCGAAAAGACGACGCTTCATGGTGGCGTAATTTTGTACGACAGTGTTCATATTGCGAATGACTCGACGCTCCATGCGAATGTTGTGTGCTACGACCACACTATTATTGGGTCGGGTAGCATTATTCATGCTGGCACAGTGCTGGGAGCGGACGGTTTTGGGTTTGCAGAAAATAAAGATGATGGTTCATTTACAAAAATTCCGCAAGTTGGCAATGTTGTTATTGGTGACGATGTTGAAATTGGTGCAAACTGCACGATTGATCGTGCTGCATTAGGCTCGACACGTATCGAAAACGGCGTAAAATTGGATAATCTCATTCACGTAGCCCACAATGTCATTATTGGCGAGAATACTGCCATAGCCGCACAAACGGGCATTTCCGGCAGCACGAAACTTGGCAAACGCAATCGTGTCGCTGGGCAGGTTGGCTTTGTTGGGCATATTGCGACGGCGAACGACGTGACGGTGAATGCTCAATCAGGCGTTGCGAAGGATATTGCGCAAAAAGGCGTGTACTTCGGTACGCCCGCAAAACCGTTTCGAGAAGAACTTCGCATACAAGCATCGCTCAAACAGTTGCCGGAACATCTTCGTCATTTCCCCAAATAATTTGATTATAAATTTTGCCACCCAACTATCAACTATTTTTTGTGGCATTACTTTAGCTTGGAACCTCTAATGCTTGTCAACCAACGAACACTGAAAAACTCTGTTTCCGTCGAAGGAGTGGGACTCCACACGGGTAATCTTTCGACACTGACCTTTCATCCTGCTCCCGAAGGTTATGGGTACAAATTTGTGCGAATAGACCTTGAGGGAAGCCCCGAAATTCCTGCTTTGGTGGATAATGTTGTGGATATTTCGCGTGGCACAACGCTTGCTGTGCCGACAGTGAACGGTGAGGCAAAGGCTCACACGGTTGAACACGTGCTTTCGGCGCTGGCTGGTTTAGAAATTGATAATTGCAAAATTGAACTCTCGGCGAATGAGCCGCCCGTTGCCGACGGAAGCGCGATGCCCTTTGTTGAGGCGCTCTGGAAAGCAGGTTTCGAGGAGCAACGCGCTCCGAAAGATTATTTAGTGCTGGACAAAACGATTACCTATCAAGATTCCGCCCGAAACGTCGAAATGGCGGCACTTCCGAATGATGATTACCGTATTACCGTGATGGTGGATTACAACAATCCAGCGCTTGGCAGCCAACACGCCTCGCTTTTTGATGTTGGTGGCAACTACGTGAGCGATATTGCGCCTGCACGGACATTTTGCTTCCTTTCGGAAGTCGAAGCACTGCATAAATACGGTTTAATCAAGGGTGGAAATCTGGATAACGCTGTTGTAATCATTGACCACGAAACGAATGACAGCGAATTGCAAGAATTGATGCGGAGTTTGGGCTTGGACGATAACATCGTCGTTGGTACAAGTGGTTTTTTGAATAACAAAACATTGCGTTTTGCCAATGAACCAGCGCGTCATAAATTGCTGGATGTTCTCGGCGATTTGGCGCTCGTGGGCGCACCAATGAAGACGCATATTTTGGCGGCACGCCCCGGACACGCTGCCAACGTCGAACTCGCTCGCAAAATTCGCCGTATGGTCGAACGGAAAAAAATCTTACGCAAATATCAAACGAAAAAGGAAGATGGAGTTATCATGGACATAAACGCAATTCTTGAGGTGATGCCGCATCGGTATCCATTTTTGCTCGTGGACAGAATCACGGAAGTCAACGCGGAAGAAAAGCGCATCATCGGCTACAAAAATGTTACCTTTAATGAGCAGTTTTTTCAAGGGCATTTCCCTGGGCGACCAATTATGCCAGGCGTGCTGATTATTGAGGCAATGGCGCAAACAGGCGGCTTGCTGCTCCTTTCCAATGCCACCGGCAATGCAAGCGCCGATTTTGACCCCAAAAACAAACTCGTTTTTTTTATGGGTATTAACAACGCGAAATTCCGCAAGCCCGTGACTCCGGGTGACCAACTCTTTTTCGATGTGAAGATGGTGCGCCAGCGTATGAATACCTTTCAAATGGAAGCAAAAGCGCTCGTAATGGGCGAAGTCGTTGCTGAAGCAGAGCTTATGGCGGCAATTGTCGATAAAGATAAGTGAGAAGTGATTATCATATTCGCTCCCAAATAACAATAGCAATTTCCCTCAGAAGCCGCTTTATGACTATGCTCAAGCAATTATTGATTGTATTCGTTGGTCTTATCTGCTCCCTCACGCACCTTTTCGCACAAGCACCCTCGCAAGCCGCTTCCACACAGGAGATTTTTCGAGCGATGCGGGATGAATTACGCCGCTCAATGCAGGATTTACGCCTTCCATCGTTGGAAAAACCGTACTACATCCAATATGTTCTAACGAATACGGCTTCGCACAATATCAAAGCATCCTTCGGAAGCCTGACAGAATCACATCTGTCGCAAGAAAAACGTCTGAGTGTAGCTCTGCGCGTTGGTTCGCCGCAATTTGACAATACAAATTTTTTCGATCCGGCACTTGGCTTTTTCGGTTCGAGCGATGACGAAGAGCGCTTCAAAAACCGTTCCATTCCTGCGGAACTTGACTACACCGCGCTTCGCCGTGAACTTTGGCTTGCCACCGATGCCGCCTACAAACAGTCTGCCGAGCTGTATGCCAAGAAGCAAGCCGCACTCAAAAATCGTGTTCGTACCGACACGTTGCCTGATTTTACGCTCATTCCGGCAGCTTTTGTCGCCGATACCGTACCGCTTCCTGCCTTTGACAAAGCCTATTTTGAGCGCTTGGCAGTAGATTTATCGGCTATTTTCAGGGAATTTCCTGCCGTGACGCTTTCGACCGTTGGGGTGGAATTTTTGCCCAAACAAGAGTTTTTTGTCAATACCGAAGGGCGCGAAGCGCTGCGTACCGATGTATTGTGCGGGATTGAAGTTATTGCTGTTGCTCAGGCAAAAGATGGGATGCCACTTGCACAGGTGTACAGCGCCTACAGTCGTACGCCAAGCGGTCTGCCCAGCCGCGACTCCTTGCTCAAAGCAACAAGAGCGATTGCATTGAGACTCTCGCAAAGCCTGATTGCGCCTACTTCTCAAGCATATTCGGGTCCAGTATTGCTGGAAGACCAAGCGGCTGCGGAAGCATTTTTACAAATCTTCGCTCCGAATCTCGCCACACAGCGCCCACCCGTTACCGAGCGAGGCATTAGCGACAATCCGCAAAATGCAGCCTTTCAAAATAAAGTTGGTGCGCGTGTTATGCCTGAATTTCTTTCGGTTGCAGTGTCGCCGTCGCTGATGAATTACGGGGCATTGCAGCTTATTGGTTCGTATCGCATTGACGATGAAGCAGTTCCGGCGGAATCGTTTCAGATTGTGAAAGGTGGTTATTTGAAAGGGCTTATGTCTTCGCGGACTCCCACACGGCGGGTGAAGCTAACGAATGGGCATAATCGCGGAGGTGCTGCTATGTTCAGTACCTTGGAACTCAGCGCCAGCAAAGACCGTACACAGACTTCGCGCAAACTTCGTGAGCGAATGTTGCAACTTTGCAAAGACCGTGATTTACCCTACGGAATTATCGTGCGAAAAATTTTGAACCCGAATATTTTGATGACCACCCTATACAATATTACCGATGGCGAGTTTCCCTTTGCCCGCACTCCGGGACAGATGACCGCATTGGAAGCGTATCGTGTTTACCCCGACGGGCGCGAAGAACTCGTGCGCGGGTGCGATGTTGCAGGCATGACGGTACAATCATTCAAAGAAATTCTCGCTGTTGGCGACCGCAAAACGGCGTATAATTGTTATGCGTTGCCTGTCACGCTCTCGTTCTTTTCGGGCGGAGCGCAGTTCATACCCGCGTCGGTTATTCTTCCGGCGCTGCTTTTTGAAGATATTGAAATTCGCCCCATCGAAGACGATTTTACTAAGCCGCCAATTTTACCGCATCCGTTTTTTTCTCGTAAATAACTCCTACGCAAACTCAATGCAAAAGTGAGGTTTTATGCGACGTATCCGGCATTTCTCTTCATTCACAACCCAAGCACAGGCATTGTTGTCTGTGCTTGCCGTTTTCACCCTGTTTTCCGTAACAGCTATACACGCCCAAGAATATCAATCGGGCGTACTGCTTGTGAAGTTTCGTGCAAAATCTCCACTTTTGCGCTTGTGGGAGAAGCAGGGGCGAAAGGGCGAAATTCCTGATTGGAAGCCGCTTCTCGGCGCTCACCGCAGCGAGGCGCTTTTTGATGATGGTTTGATAAATAGCGTGATTGAGCGCTTTGGTCGCTTGACAGAGGACGACCCCACGCGCCGCGCATCAACACTCACGCGCTGGTGCCAGATTCGCTTCGCCTCGAAAGCTGATGCTGCCTTTCTTGCTGGCAAGGTAAAGATGCTGCCCGATGTAGAGTACGCCGAACCGCGCTACTATCGCTCTCTCACCGATGCACCAAATGACCCTTTTCTCGGCACACAACAGCATTTGTCTATTATTCGCGCTTTAGAAGCATGGGATGTTGTTCAGTCTCGGGGGGACACGTCGCAAAGCGTGATTCTGGCTGTTGTTGATAGTGGTGTGGACTATGACCATGAGGATTTGGCAGCAAATATTTATGTCAATCCCGGCGAAAGCGGTATGGATGCTCAAGGGCGCGACAAACGGACGAATGGCGTGGATGACGACCGCAATGGGCGAGTGGATGATTGGCGCGGGTGGGATTTTGCCAGTGGTAGCGCTGGCGAGAGCGAAGACAATGCGCCGAAAGCGGTATTGTCTCCGCATGGCACACACGTTGCTGGTATTGCCGGAGCGGTGGTGAATAACGGAATTGGTATTGCGGGTGCGGCGCGAAATATCCGCCTGATGCCCATTAAATGCTTGCCAGACGGCTCCCGTGATGGACTTGTTCACGGCTATCGCGGCATTGTCTATGCAGCCACGATGGGTGCGTCGGTGATTAATTGCAGTTGGGGCGACTACAATCGCTCACAAGCCGAGCAGGAGGCGATTGAAATAGCGACAGAACTGGGTTCTCTCGTGATAGCCACAGCAGGGAATGACCGACGATACGCAGCGTTTTATCCGGGATCTTATGATAAGGTCTGCTCGGTGGTGTGGTTGGAAAATGATGATGTGCTTTTGCAGGGAAATTACCACGAAACAGCCGATATTGGCGCTCCGGGAACAAGTATTTATTCGACGTTTCCGGATAATCGGTATAATACCTTAAGCGGATCTTCGATGTCAGCGCCGATGGTTGCGGCGGCGGCGGCACTTGTGAAGATGCGCTTTCCACGCCTTTCACCGATGCAAATTCTGACACGTCTCAAAACCACTGCTGATAATAACGACCGTATCAATCCCGAAGTTGCAGGGCGCATCGGCACAGGGCGTTTGAATATGCTTCGCGCTGTGCAGATTGAGAACCCGCCGTTTATTGAGGTACGCAGTTTTACGGTGCAGGACGAAAATAATAACGGAATTTTAGAGTCGGGCGAGCGCATAACGGTTGCCCTCAACCTTGCCAATAGCGCCGCACCAATTACCGTACCAACGACAGTGAGGCTCCGCACGACGATTGCGTCCAATAGCCGTTTTCTACCGTTTTTTGACGATACGACAAAGCAAATTGCGCCGCTTGCGGCAAATGAAGTGCGCATGGGCGCAGTGGTGTTTAGTTTTCGACTTACGACGAATTTATCGCAAAATTTTTCCGTGCCGCTCATGTTTTCCATGACGGGTGCAAACGGCAACCTTATCGGGCGCGACGCAATAACGCTTGTTGCAGAGCGTTCATTCGCAACCTTGCGCAACAACAATATCAACGTAACTATCAATAGTCGCGGCAATTTTGGCTACAACAATTATCCCGATAATAGCCAAGGCGACGGTTTTTTTTATGCGCCCAGCGACACAACGAATCTGCTGTTTGAAGGTGGTTTGGTGGTGGCGCAAAGCGAGGATAATGTCTCGTCGTCCGTCCGCGATAGGTTCAAGCAACGCGACCTTGCGTTTCTTGCCACGTCGCTTTTGGATGTCAGTGCGTCGCAAGATTCCGCATTACTAACCGCTCGTGCTGCTTTTGCTGATCTTGGCAGCGAGAGTCAAGCGGGGGTAAGCGTTGAGCAAACAGTACAGCAATATCGCCAGCCGTCACGCCAAAACATGATTACCTCGTCGTATGTCATCACCAATACAACGCGGCGAACATTTTCCAATCTTTCGGCGGGCTTGTTTTTCGATTGGGATATTGGCAATTTTTCCACAAACGAAACATATTGGGACAATGAGTGTCGGTGCGGTATTGCGCAAAATATAGGTGGTGATTTTCCCGTCGTTGGCGTAAAACTGCTCTCGCCGCAAACGCCAACGTTTTTCCCTATCACCCAAGGTGACACGCTGCCAAATGCAATTTCGTTGGATAACGGCTTTCCACGTAGTGAAAAATATCGTACGTTGACAAGCGGCATCGTGACAAGCCGAAAAACGGGCGATATTGCGCATATTGTTGGTGCGAGTGGCATGACGCTTCAGCCCTCAACGTCTGTATTGGTACGCTTTGGCATTGCCGCTGGATTGACGCTAGAAGAGGTGCGCAGAAGTTTTCGCTCTCTCTCAGAAGCAGACACTATCGCAAGCCGCTTGTATCCTAATCCTGCTGCGGGTAGTGCTTTTTTGGAATATCAACTCAGCGACGAGCAAAATGTGGTTGTTGAATTGTTTAATAGCTTTGGACAAATCATTGCAACGCCTGTGAACGATGTTAAATCTCGTGGCTGGCATCAATCCTCGTTTGCACTTGATAATCTGAGCGCGGGACTATATTTTGTGCGGCTTCGCACACCAACAATGGTTTTTACAAAACCCCTAATTGTTTCGCGGTAAGCCGTAAGTGGTAAGCTCCATTTTTCCCTCGTACATTTTCTTCCATACATTCTTCTTACAATGCACACGTACATCTCCATTCTACGCGGCATCAACCTTGGTGGAAGAAATACAATTCTCATGCGAGACCTGCAATCATTGTACGAAAGTCTTGATTTCCACGCGGTGAGAACGTATATTCAGAGTGGAAATGTGGTTTTTGCAACCGAGACTGCTTTTTCCAATCACGAACTTGCGCACCGCATTGAACAAGCTCTTGCGAAGCAATATGTATTCGAGGTTCCTGTCATTGTCAGGACGCACGCGGAAATGCAAATGGTGGTGCAGTCGAATCCATTTATCCGCCGAAACTATGTCCAGCCTGAAAAACTTCACGTAACATTTTTGGCAGCAACGCCCGATGCCGCAAGATGCGAAGCCGTTAGCGCTGGGGCATATTCGCCGGATGAATTTGTCATTTCTGGAACAGAGGTATTTCTGCACTGCCCGAATAATTATGGCGAAACCAAACTTTCCAATAAATTTTTCGAGAATAAACTCAAGGTTTCAGCTACCACCCGTAATTGGAAAACCGTCAATACACTCACCGAATTAGCAACACTTGTTTCTCACCCATAACTTCACTATGAGCCAACCAACTATCACCACCTTCGGCGAACTCAAACGCTCCGGCTATGTTTCGCGTTCTATCAAAGAAGAACTCCGCAATAATCTTCTTCGTCTCATGCGCTCCGGCAAGCCCGTTTTTAATGGCATTCTGGGCTATGAGGACACCGTTATTCCCGACGTAGAGCGGGCAATTCTCTCCAAACACAACATGATTTTGCTGGGCTTGCGAGGGCAGGCAAAAACCCGCATGGCGCGGCAAATGGTGGATTTGCTGGATGAATGGATACCCGTTGTCGAAGGCTCCGAAATGTACGACGACCCATTTTTCCCGCTTTCCCGCTTTGCCCGCGACCTTGTGCAAGAGCATGGCGACAAAACGCCCATCGCATGGGTTCACCGTTCGGAGCGCTACACCGAAAAATTGGCAACGCCCGATGTTTCTATTGCCGACCTCATCGGTGATGCCGACCCGATAAAAGCGGCAACACTCAAACTACCGTATTCCGATGAGCGTGTGATTCACTTTGGCTTGATTCCGCGCTCGCATCGTAGTATTTTTGTTATCAATGAGTTGCCGGATTTACAGGCGCGTATTCAAGTAGCGCTGTTTAATATTTTGCAAGAAGGTGATATTCAAATTCGTGGTTTCAAATTGCGTCTGCCCTTAGATATTCAATTTGTCTTTACGGCGAATCCGGAAGATTACACAAATCGCGGTTCGATTGTAACACCACTCAAAGACCGCATTGATAGCCAGATTTTGACGCATTATCCGAAAACATTGGAAATTGCCCAAGAAATCACGCAGCAAGAGGCGACATTGCCTGACGAGCAGAAAAATACCATCACCGCACACCCGCTTGCTTACACGCTCATTGAGCAAATCGCCTTTGAAGCGCGTGGCAGCGAGTATGTTGACCCGAAAAGCGGCGTGTCGGCACGTCTGACGATTTCTGCATACGAAAATCTCCACAGTGCCGCCGAGCGTCGCGCTATCGTCACAGGCGACGACAAGACCGCTGTGCGAGTAGGCGATTTCTGGGGCGTGGTTCCGTCTATCACCGGAAAAGTGGAATTGGTCTATGAAGGCGAGCAGGAAGGTCCTTTCAAAGTGGCGCAAATCCTGATTGGAAAGGCTATTCGTACCCAATTCACGCAGTTTTTCCCCGACCCCGAAACCTTCAAGCGCAGCGCGAATGACAGTCCGTATCTCAAAATTACGGAGTGGTTCCGCAAAGGAAACTCGCTGGATATTTTGAGTAGTTTGGGCAATACCGCCTACGAACAAGCGCTGTACAGCGTTCCGGGGCTTTTCGACCTCGTGAAAAAGCATCACCCGAAGGCTTCCACGCAAGACCAAATTTTCCTGATGGAATTTGCACTGCACGGTATGGCGGAGTATTCGCTTCTCAGCAAATACCAGCTAGAGCGAGGCGGAACAGGCTTCAAAGACCTTTTTCAAAGTATGTTTTCGATGAAACCGGGTAAGGATGAGGAAGAGTATTAACCGATTTTTCTCCGTTTATTTTCTGAAATCATTATGCAAACGCTCACAAAAACTCGCACAATCAAAAAAAGCCCCAAAAGTCGCGGCTCGGACAATAACGAAAGCACAACGACCGAAGCAAAAAAATACTCCATAGGAGAAACTGAAATCGTTATTACGCCCGGCTCTTTTGCAGATGTGAACCGCCATCTTCTTGGCTCCGTGAAATCCGGGGTACCCGATTTGGCAACGAATACGGAGTATATGAGCGATTTTGGTATCTCACATAAACATCCATGAGATATATCACCGATTCAGGATTTTTGATTGCACTTTTGGATAAAAGTGAGCAACACCATCCTTGGGCTGTTGGTGTTGCCGGCAAGATGAAGCCTCCGTTTTACACATGTGAGGCTGTGCTTACCGAAACGAGCCATCTCTTGAGAAAATCTGTTGGCTTGCAAGGCGTTCAATATCTCTTTGAATTTATTCGCAATGGAACGATTCATCTTGATTTTGATGCCGCTTTGCACATAGACCGCATTATGGAACTCATGCAGAAATACCACGATATTCCTATGGATTTTGCCGATGCGTGTTTGGTTGTTATGACTGAGCAGGAACGCTATTCTGCTTGCGAGGTTTTGACGATTGATAGCGATTTTCGTGCTTATCGCCGGCATAGTCGGCAGATAATTCCAGCCCAACTACCGTCAAAATAATTCTTCTAAAAACCTGTTGTTCAACTCATTCATGCAACTCAGAGACAACATCCCCATCTGGGGCGACCCGATTGACGAAGGCGCACTCAAGCAAATCCGCGTCTGCGCCCAGACAGCCGACAAAACGGCGATGATGGGCGACCATCACCAAGGCTATGCCGTGCCAATTGGCGGCGTGGTGGCGTACAAAGGGCGTATCAGTCCTTCGGGTGTGGGCTACGACATTGCCTGTGGCAATAAAGCCATTCTCACCGATGCCGATGCAAACGAGGTACGGAGCAGCATTGCGACGATTATGGATGATGTTTGGAAAAACGTCAGTTTCGGTATGGGGCGCAAAAATGCTACGAAGGTTGATCACGCGCTCTTCGATGACGAAGCCTGGAAACTCCGCCCCGCCAACGGCATCAAGGACAAAGCCCGTAACCAACTCGGCACGGTCGGAAGCGGTAATCACTACGTGGATATTTTCTCTGACGAGCAAGACCGCATTTGGGTTGGGGTGCATTTTGGTTCGCGTGGGCTTGGACACACGATTGCAACGTACTATCTGAAGCAAGGCGGCGCAAAAGACGCGATAGACGCAGAGCCGCTTGTGATTGAGGAATCATCAGCGTTGGGTGCAGACTATCTCGAATCTATGCGCCTAGCGGGGCTGTATGCGTATGCCGGGCGCGACTGGGTTTGCGCAGAAGTGGCGCGAATACTGGGCGCGAACATTCTGGACGAAGTTCACAATCACCACAATTTTGCGTGGAAAGAGCAGCACGACGGGGAAGATTACTGGGTCGTCCGCAAGGGCGCTACGCCTGCTTTTCCGGGGCAACGCGGCTTTGTGGGCGGCTCGATGGGTGATATATCGGTTATTTTGGAAGGTGTCGAATCGGAAGAATCTCAAACAGCGCTTTATTCCACAATTCACGGCGCAGGGCGCGTGATGAGCCGCACGAAAGCTCGCGGGAAGCTGAATTATCACACCAAAAAAATTATTTCTCCGGGACTTATTAGCCGCGAGATGATGAGCGAATGGGTTTCAGGAAAGGGTGTGGAACTGCGCGGCGCAGGCGTGGACGAATCGCCGCACTGCTACAAGCGTTTGCCGGAAGTGCTGGCGCATCATGCAGGAACGGTGCGGGTTCTGCACACGCTCACGCCGCTTGGTGTGGCAATGGCTGGCGAGGATGAGATTGACCCGTATAAGGACTAAGGATAAATTATCAACAGAAAGTTGTTATTTGCTAATCAACTGAAATTACATACGTTAGGATACTATGCGACACCTATACACTCTTGTTTTATGCGCTGTGCAGACGATTTCTCTTCTTGCGCAAACGTCCACATCGCCCCTTCAGTGCGGCTGCGGAACAAATGCCACAATAAGCACTACGGAAGCTAATTTACGACGTGGTATTCCTGCCTACATTGTTCTGCGTGGGCAACGTTTTGGAGGTGTATTCGGAGAGCCTGTTGGAGCGGGGAGTGGTGCGATTCGAGGCGGATATGATATACCACTTTTCCCCAACAATGTTGGTTCTACGCTTTTCGGTGGTGGTATCAGCGTCAATACCGCTAACCGCTATGGTGCTTTTATTGGTCCATTCAAGGCTGGATTGCCAACAAATGCAACGATTATTGCGGAAATTGTAGATGTTTTTGGAAATGTTGTTACGAGTGAATCCGGCTCGCTTGCTGTGCTGAACTTAGGTTCGACGAATTTAAGACCAAATACTTTTGAAACGCGCCCTGTGTACTATCCCGGCGGTCAGGTGCAGTATCGCTATTTGCCTAATGTGCAAGCGATTAACCCGCAGGCTTTACAAGCAAGGTCTCGAAATGGTCGTTTTGAATGGGAAGGCGTGAATATTGGTGGAATTGCTGGTACCACGCTAGCGCTTACAGTAAGTCATACCAATTTGCCAATGTGTGGCTGTCCTGTACAAATTGCTTTACAAGGCGGCTATGCGGACAACTGCGCGTTTGCAACTCAGAATATCAACCTCAGCACAACTAATACAATTTACCCCAACGCTCAAGGTCCTTTTGCTGTTCCGGGCAGTGTTGGCGGCAGGATGTCTCCGTCGAGAAGGCTCGTGGAGGCTTACAGTGGTTCTACTCCGCAGATTATTATTGGAGAAACTGTTTCTTTTTCGTACTCGGAGCCAGGCTATAATAGTATAGCTGTCATTCTTCGGGATCGTTTTGGTAATCTCGCATCGTTTGGAACAACGGCGACAGTGAGCATTGGCGTTGATAGAAGTAAATCAACTGTCGTGGGAGATATTGCCGTATCGAAGGTAACATGGGGTTTCGACGCTGGTTCGTCCGGTTCAATACGGGCAGATTTCTCGCCCGTCAACAGCCCTCAAATTATGAGTCATACCGCAACATTTCCACATTTTAAGATCACTGGTGCGACAGCAAATAACGTTAGTCTGATGGTCAACATAAACCCAGATCCAACATTGGAAGCATTACGAATAGGTGTTGAGAATTTGGGTACGTTTGCAACTGTGAATGTTTCGCCGGGGCGGGCGGTAGCTATCGCACCAGTCCTTACACCGAACCTTTATAACGGAAATCTTCTAAGCCGCATCCAATCTCGTTTCTTCATTGGAAGAAGTAATAAAGAAGATCCGCGCACATGGTTTTATCTTCAGGCATTGGATGAATATGGAAATCGTGTTGACGGTGGTCCTAATGCCTATAATGATGGCATAGCCACGATTACCTTTACCCCGCCCGAAAACGGTTTACCCCGTGCGGAGGGTTTAGCCGCAAGTTTATTCTACACACCCAATGGGTTTCGTTTTTCATCCACCAATGATCCCTTTGTCAAGGTTAATGCCCAACGCTATTCAGCACAAGGAACAAGTGCTGTGGCTGTGAATGGGCTGTACACATTCAACGATTTTATACCACTTAGCCCGGCAAGCCTCAGCCCGTTTGGTAATGATGTTGTTCTCACTTTTGAAGACCCTAATCTACCCGGATTTATACCTTGTACGAGTTGTGGCAGCGCGGGAAGCCCATTGCACCCGCCCATTACGACGGCTACAACGACATTTTTCCCTGTTCCATTGGTAAGTCTTGCTATTCCTCGCATTGGTGAGGAAGGTGAACCAAAAAATGGCGCACAGCGCGTCGGCAATAATATCCTGCTTTTGCGAGAGGGCAACGTCGGTTATTTTGCCTCTAACCGAAATCTTCAAACGGGATCTGTGCGCGTAGAGCGTCCAATTCTAAGCGCAGGGTTCAATAGAGATATAACTGTTCCATACACGCTTCGCTATGTTAATGTGGATTCGACGCTTCGCGTTATCCCCGATACTACGCGATTTGTAACAACACCCCGTAGTGTTGATTTACCGAACATTGGTACAGCAACCGCCTTGCAGCTACCCGCACCGATAAACGTTCCGCCTCCTTATACATCGGTTGTATTCTACGCACCGCTTCCCGCCCCAAGACCTTTTCAAATTAACGCATTGCAGGGAGATTTATTTCCAACAACGAAGCTGATAAATCGCCCAGAGGCATCGGTTGTTTCCGTTACCAATCAGAATAGTGGAACGTTTTTTTTAGATGAAGGCTTTTCCTCTCAACTTGTCCAATTTACCGCCCGTTGGAGTGACCAAATATGGCATCGGACACCAGCACGACAAGGCTTGCGGGCAGTGGTAATAAAGATTTTAGATCAAAGTCCTATAAATGCCACCATCTTTGATATAGATAAAACATCTGGCAGAGATTCTGCGATTGTGTACTTATTAGACCCTCCCGACATTTCCCCTGTAATTACAAATGCCATTCAAGACAAGGTATTACTGCGCCCTACAGGCTCAATACCAACCGAAGATCGAATTGAACTTGAATTTCCATCAGCCCGTTCGGATGGAAGTGCGCCAAGTTTTGTATTTTACGATGACAACTATGATCCAATGACATATACAGCGACGAGTGGAGATTCCACACAAGTAAGAGCCAGTGTCATCAATTCTGACCCAACTATTAACGGTCGCCCATCGCTGAGATACGCCGCAATGCCTGGTGCGACGGCTGATAGGGTAACGATTACTGTTCGAGCATTTGATGGGACAACTATTTCTGGTATGCCTCGCATTGCAGTTGACCAATTTGATGTATTTCTGCGAAGCTCAGTTACAAGCGTCGGGAATCGCCAAGAGGTTGGATTCTCTGTTGCTCCAAATCCTGTCGGGGTAAGCAGTGAAGAGGCTTCCGTGCGTTTTTCACTCCGTGAGGCTGCTAATGTAAAAATAGACGTGTTTTCCGTTCATGGAGCGCAAATAGCAAGTATTGATGCGGGTGTTCTGCCATCTGGTGAGCAAAATATATCGTTGCCTGTTTCGCAGTTGCCCTCCGGCGTATATGGAGTGCGGCTTGTAATTGGCAGCACCATCCGTACAACAACGATGACGGTAGTGCGATAAACAAGCGCTATTCTTCGGTTACAAACTCATTTATGGTTTGAAATCATTGTATTACAACATTTTATGAATACTCCCCCACAAACACAACCCCAAAAACGCCCCATCATCTTCAGCGCCATGCAGCCTACAAGCGGCTCCGGAGGCGGCTTGACCATCGGTAATTACATCGGTGCGCTCAAAAATTGGGTGGAATTGCAGAAAGACTACGATTGCGTTTATGGCGTTGTGGATCTGCACGCGCTGACCATTCACCCCGAACCTGCGGCATTGCGCAAACAGACGCTTGATGTAGCGGCGATGTATATTGCAAGCGGCATTGACCCCGAAAAAAGCCTCGTTTTTTTGCAATCGCACGTTCCGGCACACGCCCAATGCGCATGGCTGCTGAATTGTTTCGCTTCGATGGGCGAATGTCAGAAAATGACGCAGTTCAAGGAGAAATCGGAAAAACACAGCGCACGAGTTGGCTTATTCACCTATCCTGTGCTGCAAGCGGCGGATATTCTGCTTTATCAGGCAAATCTTGTCCCCGTTGGTGAAGACCAAAAGCAGCATTTGGAGCTTTCGCGCAATCTTGCCGAGCGCTTCAATCATCATTATTCCGAAACGTTCACCGTCCCGGAGGTCTTTATTCCGAAGGTCGGCGCACGAGTAATGAGCCTGCAAGACCCCACGAAAAAAATGTCGAAATCCGACGAAAACCCGAAAGCGACGATCTTTCTGACCGACAGCGCCGATGAAATTCGCAACAAAATCAAACGTGCCGTAACCGATTCCGGCTCGGAGATTCGCTCCGGCGACGACCGCCCCGCACTGACAAACCTCCTCGAACTCTACGGCGTTGCCACGGGAACAAGCGTAGAAGCCGCGGAGCAGCATTTTCTTGGTAAAGGCTATGCAGAGTTCAAAGCGGAGCTTGCCGACGCAATGGTGGCAATGGTGGAACCAATTACAAAACGCTTTCACGCAATTCGCAACGACAAAGCCGCATTGAACGCCATCTTGAAAAAAGGGGCGGAAGAAGCAAACCGCCGCGCCATGCGGACATTGCGCAAAGCGTACAAAAAAATGGGCTTGGTCGAACTTGAATAAACGAATCGTAGCTTTTCAGGTATTCTCTCCACGAATCACACGAATCACACGAATTGGCACGAATCATCAAAATTCGGCTTCATTGGTTATGGTCAAGATTATAGCAAAACATCTTGATTCGTGAGGATTCGTGCAATTCGTGGATGGTTTTGCTCTACCCGAATAGTTACAATGAGATTTGAACAACGGAGATTCGCTATGAACATCATTTTTATGGGAACGCCTGATTTCGCCGTCGCTTCGCTGCGGGCGATTCATGAAAAATTCCCCGTCCGAGCCGTCGTTACTGTACCGGACAAGCCGAAAGGACGCGGGCTGGAGGTGCATCCTTCGGCAGTAAAAAAAGCAGCCATGGAACTCGGCATCACCACTATCTTGCAGCCTGAATCTCTCAAAGAGCTGACATTTCAGGAGGAATTGCGGGAGCTGCAGCCGGATATTATCGCCGTTGTCGCATTTCGTATTTTGCCCCGCGAAGTCTATACGGCGGCGAGACTAGGCGCATTCAACATTCACGGAAGTTTGCTGCCGAAATATCGCGGTGCTGCGCCCATTAACTGGGCAATTATGAACGGGGAAACTGAATCCGGCGTTACATCATTTTTGCTGGCTGACAGCGTTGATACCGGAGCTATGCTTGGAAGACGCACTATTCCTATCCCCGATGGCATGACCGCCGGAGAACTCCACGACGCACTTATGCCGCGCGGTGCGGAACTTGCTCTGGAAACCTGTCAAATGCTTGCTTCGGGCAATACCCAACCGCTTCCTCAAAATGATGGCGAAGCGACAAAGGCACCGAAAATTTTCCGCGAGACCTGCCACATTGATTGGAACAAGTCTGCACGGGATGTGCGGAATCAGATTCATGGATTGTCGCCCTATCCGGGCGCGTGGACGATGATGCCGGACGGGAAAACACTCAAGATTATGCGATGTAGTGTTATGGAAGGTGCGTTAGCACAGGGTTTAGCGGCAGGAGAGTATCAAGTTGTCGGCGGGGAATGGCTTGTAGGCTGTGCAAACGGCACAGTGATGCTTACCGAGATTCAGCCAGAGGGAAAGCGTGTGATGGCTACAAGTGATTTTTTACGCGGGTTTCGGGGCGAAAGCCATGGCGCTTTTGCCTAATAATTGGGACGTGGAGGGAAGTGAGAATGAGATGAACCGAAAAAAGCCTGATGATGCTAGATATTACGCCTCTTCACCCGGAACATAGAGTTTTGATAAGGAATTACTTTGCGAAATCGTGTCGAGAGCCGCCTGCCCAAGAAATTCTGTAAAAATATTATTCTCATGTACATAATCGTTGAGTAAATCCGACAACGCGCTCGCGAAAAAGCGATAGTCATCGTGACTCACAAACGGGCGAAATGCCTCGAAATCAATATTTTGACGTGCTTCCGCCGGTAAGTTATCATACAATGCCTGACGGATGTAGGTCTCGGACACGTTCAAAACGGGATAGGTCGTCATTGCTGCCATAGCGGTTCATCAAATGGGTTAAGGACTGGTTGACTTCGGTGCAAAATGGCAAAAAAAATGGACAATTCGGCAGAAATTTTGCGATTGTTTTTTGAGTCTATCTGTCAAATATTCAGCCAATACGTGATTTTGAGCGCCACGCCACGATTACGAATACTCCACCTGGTTGCATCGTAATTATCGGTATAAACCAAAAAGACATCCGACATCGGTGCAAAGCGCCATTGGACGCGGGTGTTGAGGTTTACATTGTTGATTTGCGTATTGTACTGCAAAAAAGTCGTAAAAAACAATTCTCGCGTTGGCGTAAAATCAAGTTGCATACTCATCAGCGTCAATTCATTGGAGTTGTACGGCTGCGGAAGCGTGATATAATCTCGTTGGAAATTCAATGTCATTGACCCAAATGGCTGGAGTCTATACGTCATGGAGCCATTTAAGCGCGTATTTTGCCCGTTAAAATGCCCGCCAGTGCGCACCGACGCGGTCACATTAAACGGCGCTCTGCGGTCGCTGCCAAATTCCGCGCCGTATCGGTAATAGTGATAATCGCCAATGGGAAGCGCCCGGGTGTCGTCGCCCATACCACTAGCATCAAAAGGCGAAGTGAGTTTTGTAAAAATTGATCCGCCAAAGACCGAAGCAAAGACCGTATTGGCAAAACTGACATAATACCACGCAAAATTAGAGCGGTCAAGTGGCACAAAACGACCGCTATTGTCAAAGTACCAATCGCCTTCCACGCCCCATCCATGCTCATTCACAATGCTACGGTCGCTTGGGTAAAAAGTCTGTCCGATGTTTGGTTGCGCTCGCCAAACGCCTGTGCGTGGCACGAAACCTACTTCGGGGCTGTAATTCGAGCCGATATATTCATGGTTCCAGTTAATTTCCAACCCCGGAACGCTGTATCTGAGCCATCCTGCGGATGCAAATTGGTCGGGCTTACTTATTGGTGTAAAATTTTGATGATAAAAGAGCTTTCCTGACCAAACGCCGTCGTTACTGAGCAGATTAAAGTCCACGCCCAGAACGCGGTTGAAATTATTGCCATCTTCTTGCTTAAAGTTATCACCTTGACGATTGACGAAAATCATCCCGATATTGGAGCGTCCAAAGAGTCGTCGTTGAGCCGCCGCAACCGTATAATTTTGCGTAGCAAGCCCTTGTTCGGGTTTCGCCGATGTTTGCATCGTCATCAAGCCCACACGCCAGTTGTCATCAATGTTTCCACTCAACCGTGCGCCAATAGGGATAGCAACACTTTGACCATCGGATAAGCCGATTCTGCGCGAGAAAAATGGGCGAATCTGCGAAAAGCCGTATTGCGAAAAAAGATCGCTATTTTCGATAAAAAACTGACGCTGTTCAGGAAAAAACAGGCTAAAGCGTTGCAAATTTGTTACTTGGCGGTCAACGCTAACATTAGAAAAGTCAGGAAAAACGGTCAAATCCAGATTAAGCGATGGAGTGAGCGCCCATTTAACATCACCACCCAGATTCCACCCAAATTTCGGCGTGTTTGCGCCTTGATAATCATGGTTGACTATTCCCACGGCGGATGGAATTACGCTCATATTCAAGCCACTGGCATTCGGCGGTGTATCCCATTCCAAAATTCCGCTATGTGCCATCGAAAAAGCATTGAAGTTGATGGGAAACCGTGTCCATGTTGACAGTTCATTCCGTCCCCAATCCCACCGAGCAATGTTGATACGCCAGCGCTTGCGACCACTTTCAAAACGGATTGCACGAAACGGAATGGCAAATTCTGCCGTCCATCGGTCTTTTTCCGTATGCACTTCAGAAAACCAAACATTATCCCATGACCTGTCCATGCCGAAATTTCCACCATTGGCAACGAAGCCCTCACTTTGAACACCGACGGGCGAAACACGAAAACCAAAACCGGTTTGCCCCGTACCAAGCGGGTCAAGAATAATCATCACGCCATCGGATTCATCAGCGCCAAAATCGCGGCGGAGTGATTGAAAAAAATATTTTCCTGCGGTAGAGTCAAAACACGTAAACGAAAAATACATATACTCCGCATCGTACAGCGCCCGCACCTCGACTTGGTTGCGAGTGGGGATGGAGTCAATAGGATAATGTTGGAAGAAATTACTAATGAATGGCGCTTGTTTCCACGCTTCCTCGGTTGGTTTGCCATCAATCGTGATTTTACCCGATGACGGGACAATATGAAGGACATAGTTGTCAAATGCTGCCGATTGAACGCGCTGCGAACGATTTTCCTGCGCTGGCGCAGAGTCTTGTGCTACAAGTGTCCCCGATGTAGCATAGATAACACCAAGCATCATAAAAACTTGGCAATGGCGAAAAAAAGAAAAAAGTCTCACGAAAACGCCCTTAATGATAAAAAAACGTGATGGGTGCGCCGCTGCTGAACCAGTAACAATGCGGCTTTCGATAAAAGCTGATGTGGTGACAAACGGGAAGTATCATCGCTATACGAACTGTGCGTCAGAAAGTTACACGGGTTTTTCTTGAATATTTGCACCGTAAACAGCCTCAACATGAGGTTTTTCAATCATCAAGTAAAAAAGCCATACACAGGCTTGATTAATCGCCACCATCATGAGTCCCATCAGTGAACCCGCCATGAAAGCCGAACCGTAGCCGTGCAGATGTCCAACGCCATACATAGGATTACGGAAAATTTTGTACGGACCCGCCACACGAAATTCTCCTACGGGGCGGCGCAAAAAAAGGTCGCGGTAGTAGTACGTGTCAATGCCGACGATATGGGTCGCCCAAATTTTTGTGGGCAGTCCAATGGAGGAAAGCGCAAGACCAAGAGTTGTCCAAGCATATTCCGGCGCATAACCGAATAGCAATCCACCAGATGTTGTGCAAGCAAGCGCCGTACTTGCGCCATTGTGAAAAAAGACAAATGCCATAAGCGCCTCATAACGCCGAAAGCCTTCCTCTTCGCCGTAGCGAGCAATAAAGCGTTTTGTCCAGCCATTCGGGGCGAATATACCGAAAAGAAGAACGTAGTGGATAAGCGTTGCCCCTGCAAAATACCATACTGCAACCGTGACGCTATTTATGTGTGTCAACCACAGATATAATGCCAGTGAAAGCAGTATTGATGCGGCTCTGGCAATCGTCATGCGGCGCACAACCACGCCGCTCATAGCAAGAAGAATTTCGATTATTCGTGCGAAATGATGAATGAGAGGGCGCATAAAATCTGGGGTAGGTGATGGAAGATTGGAACGAGAATTATGGAAGAAAGCGCCTTGCCAGTTCTGGTGTTGGAATGCGGCAGTTTTCGCTTTTTCCAAACCACCGATACCGATTGCGAGCAAGAGCGCGATAGACCGCATTCCGCATAAATGCTGGAACGATGAGACCAATCACTGCAATACGCCAGAATCCGCCAAGTGCGGCGATTATGCGCAGAATTGCTTCGGAATGCGTAATGAAGCGGTCATTGGTGTAGAGAATCACCGTTGAAAGGTCATTCGTTGGAAGATGCTGATGCTGCTTGCGCAAAAGGTCAAAGGTGATGCCTTGCAGTGGTGCAAAGCGTAAGTGTTGGTGCGGGTCGTGGTCAATGAGCCAGTTGACCGTAGCATTGCAAAGATTGCATACGCCGTCGAAAAAGATAATATGCTCATACTCGCCAAACGTCGTGATTGCTGTTGTGTCGGGCTTCATGGTTGCTGCGGTAGTTCTAATATTTGCTTGAAATGCCGCGCCTCGTGCATGGCGATAAAGGTAATCCAGAGCAGCCCTGGCAGTGCGCCCAAGACGGGATGCGGGAAAGCGGTGCGCAGCATATCATCAGTGGTCGTTTTTGAACAGTTAAGATGAAGGCGTTCACGCGATTCACCCAAAAGTCTGAGGCAATCGGCTTTTGAAGGTGTTTCTTGCGGTGCAAGTCCTTCGGGTGCTTGAATTTTTGTTGAGCGGTCGGGAATGACCTTGTTCATGCGTTGCCATGTTTTGATAACCGATTCGTCGCTCCACCGCTCTTGTTTTTCTCCTTCTGTCATTCTCCGAATGACCGACGCGGAACTGCGTTCCACCAGATGCAGATGATGAAGATTATGCTCCAACGACCACACTCTTTCGGCTGGTGCGAGAAAAACCGTATCTGTTACCGTTTGCAAAAGGATTTGCCGCATTGTATCGGCTTCTTTTAATGCCTCTTCGATGCCGTTCGGGGGGGCGAGAAAAATATTCGTAAGAGTTTCCATAGAGAAGAAAATGTGAAAACGTTGAAAAAAAGCCCGTACTTTTGCGAAGTACGGGCTGGAAATCTTGCTTTGAATCTCGAATTATTTCGCTCCGGCTTTGCGCAGTGCATCGGCTTTGTCGAGCGATTCTTTTACTTTGTCATTTTTCTTTTGCTTGCCGTAAATACGTGCCATTGTTTCGTAGAAACGAGGATTTTTGTCGTTTGCGTACTCTAATCCGGCAAATTGACCAGCCGCATTGCGATAGCCTTCTTTGTCGTCAATAACGTCGTAGGTATTGATAAGCTGGTCGAGAACGTTCAAATCACGGTCTTTGCCCGGCAATTTGCGATATTTCTCGAAATACTCTGCGGATTGCTTCAAGTATGGGAAATACTTCGTGTTGTCGAGTTTGTATTCAGGTGCTTTTTTGTCCTTTTTGCGAGCTGCTTCTGCTTTGTCGAATTTGTCCTGCTCTTCTTTCTGAATAGCGCTGGCTTTATTTTTCAAGGCTGCTGCGAGGTTGAAGGTAGCGATTTCGGATTGTGGATCAATTGCCAATACCTTTTTGAAAATATCAATGGATTCGTCCAATTTCCCGGCATTGGAGAGCATCGAGCCATATTGTGCGAGGCTGTTTTTGTCGTTCGGATTTTTGGCGATACGGTCTTTGTATGCCGCCATTGCTTGGTCGAGTTTGCCGCCTTCGGTGTAGATGGCTGCTTGCAAGTTAAGCAATTCTTCATTGCTTGGGGTCATCAGCAAACCGTTATCGGTGTACTTCAGCGCTTTATCGTAGTTTTTTTGCGAATAGTAATTGTAAGCGGCATAGTAGTTAATTTGATTGTTGAACGCATAAAAACGATCGCGCTCATAATCTGCCCACGATGCCGGAAGCCCAGTTTTGAAGCCCTCAAGCGTGAATTTACCATCTTTGTTGCGTGGGAAATACGCAAGAATTTCTTTGCCATCAAGCATAAACTTGTCCATGACAACAGTATCCGGTGGCGGAGCTACGCCCTTGCTACCCGCCGGAGTGCCGAGTTTCTGAAGTGCATCGCTACGCTCTGCGCCAAGAAGCACGCCACGCGAAGCAAGCGCCGTGATAGCTGGTTGGTGCATTTCAATATATTTTTCGTAGGTAGCAAGCGCATTGACGGTATCGCCTGCGCCCTGATATGCGCCAGCAATAATCGGATAAATATCCGCATTCTCTGGCTTCATGTCCGCAGCCGCCGAAAGGGTTGTTGCCGCTTCTTTGAGTTTTGCAGCTTTTGCCTTTTCGTCGTCCATTGCAACGCCGGCATTGTAGAGTTCCACGCCTTTATTGAAGCCATTTGCCCAGCCTTCAAACATATAGCCGCCGATTTCGGAACGTGCTTGTTTTCCTAATTTGTCATCGGCAAGCAATTTTTCTGCTTGTTTGAAGGAAACAAGCATACTGTCGTTATTACCAAGTTCTTTACTTGCTTTGCCGAGCAGAAACCATGCCTCGCCGATATTAGCACTCGTGGAGCCTTTGAGGACTTCGGTTTGCAAATTTGCGTATGCCGTTTTGTAGAGTCCCGAAATATCGTCTTTTGCCTTCGCAACTTTTACAGGGTCTTTTTGCAACGCCAACAAGCCTTTTTGCTGCTCTGCTTTGGTCATTGCCTGACGCGCTGTGGTGAGTTCTGCTGCTCCGCCACCGCCGCCGCAACTATACAGCACGATGCTACCGAAGAGGCTTGCCGCGCTGAGGGTTTTCGAGAGTACGAGTTTTTTCACTGTGGGGTCTCCTTCCAAGAGTTTCACAAGATTGAAAATGAACGTGAATTATTGTTCTGAATGTGCATCATAATCATTGCAACCTGTAAACTTACGAAAAATTGTTTTTTGCTGAAAACTCTCTCTGCATTAAGCGTGAAAAAATTTCCGAAAAATCCCGAAAAACTGCGTATTGCATTGGTAGAAAAAAGTTTGTTTATGTATCTTTGCTCTTTGCGTTTCGAGTATTCGTGACTATGTAGGCGCGTAAAACGCTCTCGTATTCGCCCCCTTGATAAAGGGGGAACGGGGGATTAAACGCTTAGACACCGCTTAGAATCTCTGTCATACGCAGAAAATCCCCCGTTCCCCCTTTGTCAAGGGGGTAAATTAGTGGAATTTCGTGCGGTCTTGGACAGTTACGTCTGCTTATTCCAATACCGCAACGGTCACACTCTTTATCATCATTCTTGTTCTGACGGAATGAAAAAAATTTTGGTTATTGAAGACGAGCAATTCGTCCGCGAAAATATTGTTGAAATCCTAGAAGCAAGTGGTTATGCGGCTGTCAGCGCTCCCAATGGTGCGGTGGGTGTTGCGCTTGCTAAAGAACACTTGCCGGATATTATTCTTTGCGACGTGATGATGCCGGAATTGGACGGACACGGCGCATTGCGGGCGATTCGCAGCAATGCTTCGACGGCAAATATTCCCTTTATTTTCCTGACAGCCCGCGCCGATACAAGCGATTTGCGGCACGGAATGAACCTTGGAGCGGATGATTACATCACTAAGCCTTTTCGCGTGGCAGAATTGCTGAAAGCTATTGAAATGAGGCTTACTAAGATTGATACCGTGCGGGAATCAGCAGAAGAAAAATTGCGATTACTGAGGGCAAATATTAGTTTGTCTTTGCCCCATGAGTTTTTAACGCCGTTGAGTGGTATTTTGGGCTTTTCTGAGTTACTACTCTCCAGCTATGATATGCTTTCGCGTGAAGAAATTTTGGAAATGCTTGAGCAGTTGAATACCTCCGCACGGCGTATTCATCACCTTGTTCAGAATTTTTTGCTGTATGCAAAGCTCGTCTCTCTTGCCAGTGAGCGCTCGAAAATTCATATCGAAAATTATGATGCCGTTCTCTCACCGGAGAGCATTATTCAGGAGATTGTTTTCTCCAAGACACACGAAATATCTCGTGTTGACGATGTTACGATGACACTCTGCGAGGATGTTCCCTTGGCAATGAGTTCCCTGTATTTTACAAAAGTGATACAGGAAATTATTGACAACGCCCTGAAATATTCGCGTGTCGGTACGCCAATTACCGTTATTGCCAGTCATAACGATCGCATCTACACCGTTGAAGTCAAAAATTTCGGACGGACGATGACCTCTGAGCAGATAGCCGCTATCGGCGCATATACCCAATTCGAGCGACAAGTCTATGAGCAGCAAGGTTCCGGCTTAGGATTAAGCATTGTGTTGAAACTCCTCGAACTTCACGACGGTCATTTTCTTATTCAAAGCGAAGAAGGCGAAACCCGTGTCCGGCTTGAAATCCCACTTGTCGCACATTCCTTACGAGAGTCTCTTTCCTAGTGCCATTATGAACAATACCTTTGCTGCTTTTACAAGCGTTCACGATGTTCCCGATATTGCCTCACTGCTCGAAGAAGCGCTCCGTATCAAGCAAACGCCGCTTGCCTGGAGCGAGATGGGGCGGCATAAAACCCTCGCGCTTGTTTTTTTTAATTCCAGCCTTCGCACACGCCTTTCAAGCCAGAAAGCCGCATGGAATCTGGGTATGAACACCATGGTTGTGAATGTCGGCACAGAAAGCTGGAAATTGGAGATGCACGATGGCGCAGTAATGGACAGCGATACCGTCGAACACATCAAAGAAGGCGCAGCCGTGATTGGTTCATATTCCGATATTATCGGGGTTCGCGCCTTTGCGTCGTTGACGGATAAAGCCGCCGACACGAGCGAACACACGCTAAGGCAGTTCCAAAAGTATGCCGCAAAGCCGCTTATGAGCTTGGAATCCGCGCTCCGCCACCCGCTCCAGTCGTTGAGCGATTTGCTCACCATTGAGGAAGTACGCCGCCGCGAAGGGATGACGCGCCGTCCAAAGGTCGTTCTGTCGTGGGCACCTCACCCGAAGGCATTGCCCCAAGCCGTTCCGAATTCGTTTGCCGAATGGATGCTTCGTGCTGATGTGGACTTTGTGATTACCCATCCCGAAGGCTATGAGCTTGATGAAACCTTCACGCAAGGCGCTTCTGTCATTACAAATCAGGATGAAGCGCTCTGCGATGCTGATTTTGTTTATGCGAAAAATTGGTCGGCGTTTCAGGGCGAAAACTACGGCAAAGTCTTGTCCAACAACCCTTCGTGGAAAATTACCGCCGAAAAAATGCGCCTGACTCGTGAGGGAAAATTTATGCACTGCCTTCCGACGCGCCGAAACGTTGAAGTTGCCGATGAAGTCTTGGATAGCCCTTCATCACTGGTGATTCAACAAGCACAAAATCGGGTTGTCGCCGCACAGTCCGTTCTCAAGCGGATGGTAGCGGCAATGTCCTAATTCCCACTTTTCCAGCCTTGCTCCCGCCAATGAATCCTCTTATTGTTATTAAAATCGGTGGTAATGTTATTGACAGTGCCGATGCTCTTGCTGCATTTTTGAGCGACCTTGCATCGCTGAAAGCCGCGTGGATACTTGTGCATGGCGGCGGAAAACTTGCTACCGACTTCAGCGCACGACTTGGTATTGCAACGCAGATGATTGATGGGCGGCGCGTCACCGACCAAGCGACGTTGGATGTGGTAACGATGGTCTATGGCGGGCTTGTCAATAAGCGCATTGTGGCGGGTTTGCAAGCGCATGGCGTGAATGCTTTGGGCTTGACGGGCGCTGATGGCGACATAATCCGAGCAAAAAAGCGGATACACCCAACGACGGATTATGGTTTTGTCGGCGATGTCGAAAGGGTCTCTGCTGAACGGCTTGATAGCTTGCTCCGACAAGGATTTTTGCCTGTTTTGGCACCGCTCACGCACGATGGCGCAGGAAATATACTCAACACGAATGCCGATACGATTGCCGCAGAGACCGCATCATCACTGGCAAGTCGGTACGATGTGCGTTTAGTCTATTGCTTTGAGAAACAAGGCGTTTTGCGGGATATTGCCGATGAAGCCTCCGTCATACCGCGTATTACGGCGCAAGATTATAAGCATCTTCGTGCTTCGGGAGCAATCGCCAAAGGAATGATTCCCAAGATGGATAATGCTTTTGCGGCGCTGCGGCACGGTGTTCAAGCGGTTACGATTATGAGTGCCGATTCTATCGGGGGTTTGCAGAATGCAGACTCCGTTGGGACAACCATTATTGCAGAATAACTTTACTGATATTATGCTAAATCTTTCCCACCCCGCACCACATCTTGTTCCTGACGCTATTGCTTTGCTCAAACTTCTTATCGCTACGCCTTCCTTGAGCCGCGAGGAAGATAAAACGGCTTCGCTCATTCAAGAATTTCTCCATGACCGGGCTATCCCGACAGCGCGACAAATGAATAATGTTTGGTCGTGCAATCGCCATTTTGATTCCTCCAAACCCACGCTCTTGCTCAATTCTCACCATGATACCGTTAAACCAAATCAAGATTGGACGCGCAATCCTTTTGAATCGAGTGAGGAAAATGGCGTACTGTACGGCTTGGGCAGCAATGATGCGGGGGGAGCGCTTGTCAGCCTTCTGGCAACATTTGTGCATTTTTACGAGCGACCCGATTTACCGTTTAATCTTATCATGGCGGCAACGGCGGAAGAAGAAATTATTGGTAAAAATGGCGTGGAATCTATCTTGCCGGAACTTGGAAGCATTAGCGCAGCTATCGTTGGCGAACCCACAGAGTGCGCTTTAGCGGTTGCAGAAAAAGGATTAATGGTGTTGGATTGTACGGCACAGGGGGCTTCGGGACACGCCGCACGTAATACGGGAATTAACGCCATTGACAAAGCAATGCGCAATATTCAGTGGTTTCATTCCTTTGAGTTCCCCAAGACCTCTCCGCTCCTTGGTCCCATCAAAATGAGCGTGACAATAATCAATGCTGGGACGCAGCACAACGTGATTCCCGACCGTTGTAGCTTTGTTGTGGATGTTCGCACGACAGATGTTTACACGCATGAGGAAGTTTTAGCTGTTATTACGAATCATGTTGATTGTGAGGTTCTGCCGCGGTCAGTACGATTGCGCCCGTCAAGTATTAGCCTCGCGCACCCAATAGTACGCTCGGCGGAGCGGCTTGGTATAACGACATTTGCCTCAGCAACGCTTTCTGACCAGTCTGTTATGCCGTTTCCATCGGTAAAAATTGGTCCCGGCGTGTCGGAACGCTCCCACACAGCGAATGAACATATTCTTCTTGACGAAATCCGAGATGGAATTGCCACGTATATTCACCTTCTTGAAACACTCACTTCATTTGGAGATTTCAGCAATGATACACCTTGAAGAACTTCGCCAATACTGCCTTTCCAAGCCATATACGACGGAGGAACTGCCCTTCGACGATGTTACTCTGGTTTACAAAGTTATGGGCAAAATGTTCGCGCTGGCAGCGAGTGATGATTGGGGACACATCAACCTCAAATGTGACCCCGATGAAGCAGTTGAGCGCCGTGCAGAGTATGAGAGCGTCCAACCGGGCTATCATATGAACAAAAAACATTGGCTGACCGTGCCTCTGGATGGTTCTGTGCCGTATTCGGTGGTCTATTCGTGGATTGATGATTCTTACGGGCTTGTTGTAGCAAGTTTGCCAAAAGCAAAGCGGCTGGAAGTTATTGCTGCTATTGAGGATGCTGCGGATAAGTAAAAATACCGTAAAAAAATTTGACAAATTGACAAGCATTGTGTAATTTGTATTAAGAGTATTTTGTCTGAATAAATATTCTCAAGCAACAAGTTTTTTTAGCGTAAGCCGCAAAAATTCGGAAATTAAACGCGTCACGAGGATAGAGATTTGCTTCTCACCATGATTTTGATGGAGATTGATTATGTTGCTATCGAAAAGTTGTGTTTACGGTGTGCAAGCCGCAATTTATATGGCTTCTCTTCCGCGAAATGAATATGTTTCGATTCAGGAAATTGCCGGAAAACTCAATATTTCGTTTCACTTTTTGACAAAAGTGTTGCAAAATTTGACGCAAGCAAAATTGCTTATGTCCTATCGTGGACCTAATGGCGGTGTTGCATTGGCTCGTCAGGCATCGGATATTAGTCTTGCCGATGTGATTGAGGCTATTGATGGCGGAGATATTTTCAAAGAATGTCTTTTTGGCTTGCCTGGATGCGGCGTTGCCGATCCCTGCCCAGCACACGAAAATTGGACATCAATGCGTTCCCGGTTGCAGCATCTTTGTACATCGCTGACACTTGAGGAATTAGGAAAACGTGCGAATCAGTTAAATGTACGGCTTGCAAATGCTGATGCGCCAATGAATCCCGCTATGCTGCTCGCTGTGATGAATAGCAAAAATAAGCCAGTCGGGACTGAGTAAAATTGTTGATTATTTTTTCACAATGCTGTATGAAAGCATTGTGAATTAAAAAAGATAAAGTAGTCTGAAAAATGCAATAACTGACAAGAAAATTATTATGAACATTGGTGGACTTCAAGGGGATAACGGCGCGGAGTTGAAGCGATTTTGAGCAGTGTCCGTTACAAGCAAACACCATCCGAAACCGGTTCGACAAGCCCTGTTTATCATATATCTATGACGCGGAAGATTTGATAAAGGGGAATAAACAGGGTTTGAAGCCGGATTTACCAAGCGAGGGCTTCGGTTTTGAACGTAGGCAAAATACACATATTTCGACCACATTTTTAGGAGATTGTCATCATGTTACCTATTAAAAATATTCTCGTTCCGCTTGATTTCTCGAAACATTCTGAGCAAGCGCTCAAATACGCAAAAGAAATTGCTATACCGCTCAAAGCGACTATTCACCTTTTGCACGTTTTAGAGCCGCTTTCCACCTACGGTTCTTGGGAAGGCGCTCCGATGACCGACCTTGTAGGACGCGCCTTCGAGCAGGCAGAGCAAAAACTTCAAGGTATCGCCGCAATACTCATTGATGAAGGCTTTGCGGTGAAAATCAAGGTGATGGAAAGCCATCCAGACCTTGCCATTAACGGATATGCCGAACAGTTTTCCATTGATATTATTGCCATGGGAACGCATGGTCGCCGAGGCTTGGAATACCTACTTTTCGGTAGCACGACCGAAAAAGTATTACGGACAGCGCCTTGTTCCGTTTTGGCGGTGCGCCTACCCAAAGACGAGGCTTCCGCCAAGTTGTAGTCTTGTCTCACGGCACTTGCACATCAGGAGTTGTTGGTGGCAATTAAACGCTCACACGCAATAGAACCGTCCAACAGACGTTTATGAGGTTGATATAACATTATCCAATGTCTGATATTCAGACGCTATTCATTCGCTTCACTTATTCAATTGTTCTATGAAAACATTCTTGAAATCGTTGCTGTGCTTTGGAGTAGTCATTGCTTTCGGCAACACCGCGTCCGCTGTGGCTCAAGATAAAGCCGCACAAATTGCTAAAGGCGAAAAAGTCTATAAAGCGTATTGCCAGACGTGCCATCAGGCTAATGGGCAAGGGCTTTCGACGGTCTATCCGCCACTTGCCGGGTCGGATTATATCAAAAGCAAGCCAAAAAAAGAGATTATCAAAAGCGTGGTTAATGGCTTGAAAGGCGAAATCACGGTCAACGGCAAAAAATTTAATGGCGTGATGGTGGCTTTGCCCAAAAATTATACCGATGAAGATGCCGCAAACGTCATTACCTACGTTTACAACACGTGGGGCAATCCAGGCGGCGCTGTCACGGTTGCCGAAGTTAAGGCAGTGCGCGGTAAATAAACAAATACTGTAGCAATGAAAAAGCCTGATTTTTCCACTTACAAAGCAGGAAAAATCAGGCTTTTTTTATCGGCGCATTGATTGAATGTGCTGTTGAAAATCATCCAGCCCCAACGTATTCAGAATTGCCGTGCGCGGAAGTGCAGCCCGTCGCGCTACTTGTACGCCGTAGTGCATTTGTGCTAAATCTTCGCAGTTATGAGCATCCGTATTGATGGAGAGCATAACGCCCATTGTATGAGCCTTTGCCGCGTTTTCTGTCGAAAAATCTAAGCGATAAGGATTTGCATTGATTTCAATGACTTTGCCGTGCTTTCGCGCCGTCTCCACGATAGCATCTACATCAAACGTGTAGCCCTTGCGCTTCAAGAGCAAGCGCCCCGTAGGATGCCCTAAAATTGTTGTTGCCGGATGCTCTAATGCGCGTATGAGACGCTTCGTCATCTGCTCATGCGAAAGCGTAAAGGCGGAATGGACGGACGCAACGACCATATCAAACGTTTCCAGCACCGAATCAGGGTAATCCAGCGAACCATCGGTCAAAATATCCGATTCTATGCCTTTCAAAATGCGAATGCCGAGATTTTCTGCGTTGAGAGCGTCTATTTCCTCATGCTGGCGTTTGAGGCGCTCCTCGCTCAAGCCATTGGCATAAACCGCTGTTTTGCTATGGTCGCAAATGCCAATATACTCGCAGCCCAGCGCTTTTGCGCGTTCTGCCATTTGGCGAATAGAGTGTTTGCCATCGCTCCACGTCGAATGAACGTGGACGGTGCCGCGAATATCGCTAAGGGAAATGAGATTTTCCAGTGTGTGAGGTAAACGAGAATCACTGAGGAGTTCAGGATTTGTGCGGAGTTCGGGCGGAATGAGCGGCAAGTGAGATTGTTCGTAGAGTTCTGCTTCGCTTGCTGCCGCGATAGTTGCGATGCCTCTTTCACGACGAAGATGCACAAACGCCTCATGAAAAGGTGCTTGTGAGGACTGTTCATGGAGGCAAAGGGCATATACACTCGGCGTTGCCCATTGAATTGTGAAAGGTATGTCGTTTGTGCTTGTGCCGCAGAGCGTTTCTGCTTCCCATGACCCCTGCGCTAATTCTGTGCCGCTTTCCTTACACTGCTGCTCGAAATGTAGAATATCTGTTCCGCAGACAACAAGGGCAATGCGCGAAACCGTTTCCTCGCCTTGACGGAGTTCGCCGACAATTTCAACCGTTTGAATGCTCTCAAATGCGCGACAAACCTCGCATAAACGCTCTGCTTCGCGCATGGCTTTGTGCAAATGGAATCGGTCTTGTGCGCTGCGATACTGCGCAATAGCCTCAAGAATATTTGCCTGTGTTTTTGCGCCAAATCCTTTGAACGCCGCTACACGCGAGATTTCACAAGCTGTGTGAAGTTCATTCACAGATTGAATGCCGAGTTCTTTCCAAAGCGATCGAACTTTTTTTGCACCCAGCCCTCGAAGCCGCGTCATTTCTAGCACGGACTCGGGAATTTGTTCCAAAAGTTGGTGATATTGAGCAATAGAGCCAGTTTCCAGAAATTCGGCAATAAGTTCGCCCGTGCCTTTACCAACGCCGGGCAGCGCCAGCATCTCGTTCAAGCTCATCGAATCAATATCCGCGTCATCTAGTGCGCGGGCAGCGCTTTGGATGGCACGGATTTTGAAGGGGTTTTCATCACCTAATTCCAAAAGAGTTGCTATGTCATTCAAGACCGAAACAAGCGTTTCCATAGAAAAAAGCAGCAAAAAATAGGAAAAATAATGGCAAGACCACAAAATACGATAAGTTCCAGCCAGAGTGTGAATTTTTTTTGTAGATTCCTCTATTTATCGTAGATTGACAGCCTATTTTTATCTTGTGAATAGTATTTCATTTTGTGAATATTTTTGTCCTAACTCCTTTTGTAGCCATAATATGCGTATTGTCCCAGCAAACGGCAAACTTAGCCTGAAAAATGACGGCACACTGGAAATCTTTTTCCTAGGTGTCGGCTCTGCCTTTGCAAAAACATTGTTCCAAACAAACTTTATCATTGTTCAGGGTGATACGCACGTTGTTGTGGATTTTGGTATGACGGGTCCGATGGCACTGCACAATTTGGCAGGGCTGGAAATGTCGGGTTTAGAAGTGATTTTGCCGACGCATAGCCACGCTGACCACGTTGGCGGTATGGAATCGCTGGCACTTGCGAATCGCTATATTGCACGGCGTATTATGGGCAAACCAAAATTGAAAATGATTATCACCGAAGAGTACGAGCGTATTTTGTGGGATATGACGCTCAGAGGCGGCTTAGAATGGAATGAGCAGGATGATGCCGGAAAAAAACTCTCTTTCTATGATTATTTTGACCCCATTCGCCCGACGTGGAAAGGCGGGCATGACCGCGAGACCTTTGAAGTTCATGTTGGCGACATTCATATCGAAATGTTCCGTACCAAACACGTTCCCGAACAAGCCGCAACATGGCAGGATTCCTTTATTTCCTACGGTGTCTATATCAATAATCGTGTCTTTGTCTCAGCCGATACTCGCATGGATATTGAGCTTCTCAATCATTATGCACCGATTTCCGAAGTGATGTTCCACGATGTGCAGTTCTTCTCCGGGGCTGTTCATACGCCACTGAGCGACCTTCAGGCGCTTCCTGCCGAAGTGAAAGAGAAAATGTATCTGATTCATTATTCTGACAACTGGCAGCAGCATACCGTTGAAGATTTTGGTGGTTATGCACAGCAAGGTTATCGGTATATTTTCGATTGACAGGTAAATTCTGCGTTGATTTCTTTGTCGCTATTTACGGCTTGAGCAATAATGAACTACACAACACTTCTCCTCGACCACGCGCCAGCATCTCCGATTGCAACGCTCACACTGAATCGCCCCGACAAGCGCAATGCGCTCAATCCCACGCTTATTAGCGAAATTACTCATGCTTTTACCACGCTTGGCAGCAATGATGCCGTCAAGGTGATCGTGCTTGCTGCCAATGGCAAAGTCTTCTGTGCCGGTATGGATTTGGCGTATTTGCAAGAGATTTCGCAAAACTCGGTGATGCAGAACAAAGCCGATTCACGCCGTTTTCACGATATGCTGTCCGCAATCTATTCCTGCCCAAAGCCCGTCATAGCTCGTGTTCAGGGTGCTGCTATTGCAGGAGGGTGTGGGATTGCATCGGTCTGTGATGTGGTGATTGCTTCGCGGGAAAAGGCGATTTTTGGGTATTCGGAAGTGAAAATTGGTTTCATTCCAGCGATTGTGTCGGTCTATTTGATGCGGCGTATTGGCGGAACACAGGCGCAGCGCCTGTTACTTACTGCCGAGAATGTGAGCGCTGATGAAGCATACCGATTGGGATTCGCAACACACGTCGCAGAGGATGCTCTTTTAGACCAAAAAGTTCTGGAAACCGCACAAATGCTTGCGGCAAACAGCTCTTCGGCAATGGCAATGACAAAAGAAATTCTCGGTAATTTGTCGGGAATGTCGCTTGATGCTGCGCTTGACTATGCTTGTTCGATGAATGCTATTGCTCGCACAACCGATGATTTTAAGCAGGGTGTGGCGGGGTTCCTGCAAAAAGTGTAACGCCTACCCCACTGTTCACCGTATTCCACCAATAATCCTCAGGAGAACCTACGCCATGACGATTACCTACTACGGACACTCATGCTTCCTGCTCGAAACTTCCGGTAAACGCTTGCTTTTCGACCCATATATCCGAGCCAACGAACTCGCCAAGCATATTGACGTTGCTGCCATTAAGCCTGATTACGTCCTTGTTTCGCACGGGCATTTCGACCATATTGAAGATGCCGTCAGCATTCTGCAAGAATCCGGCGCTACTGCTGTCTGCGCTTGGGAAATCATGGTTTGGCTCAATAAGCAAGGTATTGAAAAAGTACATCCGATGAATGTCGGCGGAAAATGGGTATTTGATTTCGGTACGGTCAAATGCACCGCAGCCCAGCATTCAAGCGGTATGCCTGATGGCGCATACGGAGGAAATCCGATGGGATTTATTGTGCAAAATAGCGAAGGAACGTTCTATTACTCCGGCGATACGGCGCTGACGATGGATATGAAACTGATTGGCGAACAGTACAATCTTGATGTTGCCCTGTTGCCACTTGGAGATAATTTTACGATGGGCATTGATGATGCTGTTATTGCGGCAGATTTTATTAAGTGCAACAACATTCTGGGTGTTCACTACGATACCTTTGGTTTTATCAAAATTGACCACGATGCTGCAAAGGCGACTTTCGCCAAGGCAGGGAAAAAGCTAACACTACTCGGTATTGGGGACGCGCTGAAGGTGTGAAGAAAGGAGTAACGTTGCGAACTTCGACTCGCACTCCTGTTGGACGGGGAGTGTCAAACTTGCCGTACTTTTTGCTTGCTTTTCTGTCCGTTCTTGGGTACGTTTGAAGCATAGTTCGTCAGTATTCCCTTTTTTTTCAAAACCGCTATGAGTACCGATAACAGAATGGTTGAGTTGCTTGCGGATATGTTGCTTAAACTCGACAAACTTGATGCAGTCGTCGAAGAAATGCGCGAAGTCAAGCGTGAGCAGCACCGCACGACCAATGCCGTCTGGGAACTCTCCCAAATGATGCAAAAAGTCGTTGCAGAGCCGCTTGCACTCCATGCCAGCGAAATTTCCCACATTAAAGAACGCCTTGACCGTTTGGAACAGTCTCATTGACACACCGCACAGCGCCACGCTATGGTGTTTTTTTGTCCTGAAATTTGAGAAAGATTTGTGGTAATGTTGTTTTTGAGTGGACAGCTTGGAGCTAAGGCATTGTTAAATAATGTTTTGCCGATATGTCATCAACTTGTTTTAAACATTACCCCTGTTGGACGGTGCAGAGCAGAGCTACCAATGCAGCAGAAAAAATGACGTGCAACCTGCAATGGTAAATGCCAGCGACCACCACGCTATGCGCGGTTGCTTGGTAAGACCACCCCACCAGCCCGCCAATGCTGCGCCGATGAATAAGACCAGACTCAAAGCATAAAAGCGCTGTGGCACAAGGGGTTTGCCAATGCGAAAAAGATAAATGCTGCTACGGCTTTCCAACCCGATAGAATCTATTGCTGCGAGTTTCACATACCACTCGCCTTCAGGCAGCAAAACGTCTGCGGAATCGCCCTGGCTGGTAATGGAGTGAAGAGGTTTGTCGAACGTGATGGCATTTGCTACCTCAAATCGGGTACGAGGCGCGGTTTTGCGCCATAAAAAAGAAATCGTACCAGCATAAAGCGAATCCATACCAAGCGGCTCTAAAAGCTGCGGTACAGGCGGCAGTAATCGGGGCTGCTCTGGTGGCATATTGGCGGCAATACGTGTCCCAAAATTCTCTTTGACCGTCATACTTGCGCCCGTAGTAGCGCCTTCGGTGCTTTTGAGTGTGATATTGCCTGTGTGAACCGATACCAAGGAACGTTTTGCCGAATCAACCTCAATTTTTGCGCTACTCTGCCCCAGTGCAAATTCCCCACTGTTTGTGCTAATACGCAAGGTTTCTGATTCCTTGAGCGACTTCAGTTTTATCCATAGACCACCTTGAACAAGACGTAATTGTTCACTAGGCTTTCCAGCAAGCGGCGAGGCGGCTTGTCCGTACAAAACAACGACCGATTGTTCTGCAATTTGAACACGATGTTTGTTGGCAAATGTTATTTCCGCGCGAGCTTTTGCGCCCGTCTCCAGACGATGATATTCATAAATTGGCTCGCTTAATTTTGCCGGATGCCAGTCCACATCCCAAGGTGCAAGCGATCGCACCGGTGGCAACATAGCAGTAATGCGCCCTTCGGGTGCAAGCGGCGTGTTGTTTCTGTTGGTGAGCGGGCGCTCGGTAAAAGGGCTTGTGGCGGTGATTTCCACGCGACGGTTCTTGCCGCGCCCTTCGTCGGTATCATTGGAGGCAATAGGGTTTTCTGAGCCACGCCCAAGAGTTTTGATGCGTGCAGCCGCAACGCTATTGCGGACGAGATATTCTTTAACAGCATTTGCCCGTGCTTCCGATAAACGCTTGTTTGCTAGTGAGTCGCCCTGATTATCGGTATAGCCAACGATTTCCATGTATAAATTTGGACGTTTTGCGAGATAAGCGCTTAATTCCTTGAGCCATGCCGATTCTTGATTCGAGAGTGTAGCACTGCCCGCCTCAAACATATTGCCTTTGACAATGAGCCTTTTTCCGGGGCGAAAGTCAAAGTCTTTGGGTGAGTCTAAGCCCATGGAAAAAATAAGCATAAGTGCGCTGAGAGCAAGTATGATGTTGTGTTTCTTCATGATCATGCGCAAAAAATAGTTGTTAATGGACATCAGAAAAACGTGGCAACTTGAGCCAAAATGTCGAACCCACATTGATCATGCTTTGCACACCGATGCTTCCGCCGTACTGTTCAACAATTTCTTTGATGTATGCTAAGCCCAAGCCTGTGCCGATTTCTGCCCCTACCCGCATATCGTCGGTGTTGCGGAAAAACTTGGTAAATAAGCGTTCCTGCGCCTCCGGCGCAATACCGTACCCCTGGTCGTGGAAAGCCAAATAAACACTGGTTTCGTCAAGATTATATGCTTCTATTTGCAGTGTTTTGCCAAGCTCCGAGTATTTGCAAGCGTTGGAAAAAAGATTGGTCACGACCTGCCCTAGCAATTTTGCATCACCTTTGACCAAAGCAATATCTGGAGAAATCGAATATTCCACAAGAATATCTTTTGCTGTCGCAAGCTGCATATTCAGATCAATCGTTGTGAAGATAATTTCTCGGATGTTGCACGGCTCGGCGTTGCGTTGGAATTTTCCTGATTCTATGCGACTTATATCAAGAAAGTCATTGATAATATCCCGCAAACGCATACTTTGTGTGGCGATATGCTGCGTAAACATCTGTATTTCGCTCTGCTCTGTAATTTGACCAGAGGCGATTGCCTCGCTGATACCAAGAATTGTGCTAAGAGGTGTGCGCAGTTCGTGGGCAACAAAAGCTACAATGTCTGTTTTTATGCGCTCTGCCTCTCGTTCCTGTGTCACGTCGGTCAACGTCAGCACGAGTGCAATAAACTGGCGGTCAAGTATGCAGCCATTGAGCATGAGGTGGAATATGTGTTCGGTTGAGTGCGCTGGGAACTTGATGGTCAGATCGGTCGTTCGCAACTGCTCCGAGCCTTGGCGCAGCGTCGAAAACATGGACTCTATCTGTTCCAAAAGCGTCGGGTAATCCTGCAAAACCTCGCTAATTCCCTTATTCTCAAGCGTAATGGGGTCTTTGCGAAGAAAGCCTGCAAACGTATCATTGGCAAGCATAACAGTCTTATTCGGCGCAATAATCAACACCCCGTCTTTTGCTTGACGGGCAATCACTTCGAGCGTATTGCGCTCCAAAAGAATCGTTTTTACATCCATGCGGCGGTACTGCTCCAGCTCTTTAGAGGCAGCGTAATATGTCTCGGAAAGCGTGGCAATATTTCCCTCTTCATCATCAATAGTGCCTTTACCATCTACAGTATTTATATCTGCAAAAGAACGCTTTTCTAGCCAATATTGCCAAACTATACCGCCAATAATCATTACCAGTGCCATCGCCGATGCTACGAAAAAACTCCGTAAGCGAAGGTGTGTCAATGGTTGATAAACAATAGATTGTGGCTGTTCAATGATGATGCTGAGATTGGTGAGCGGGATACCGGTTATCGTTGCAAATACTTCTTCGTTGTTCGTATTGGTATATTCCTGCGAAAGGGCATTCGTTTGAATAAAAAGCGTACCAAAAGCAACGCTTTCAATAGCCTCCGAACTACGAAGAACATTGGTAATGTGACTATAAAACTGTGTTTTGAGACGCGATTCAAGAAGTCCTTTTTCAAGGGTTCTATCGTTGTATCGTGGCGGGAAATCTGTCGTTGCAATTTCTGTTGAAGCTATAAGCCTACACTCGCTGTCAACGCAGTGAATTGTGCCCCGTGCAGCGCCAAAGGCTTGCAAAGCAATATTGTGGAGCAGTGCCAAATAATATTTTTCCGAAAGTAAAACGAGCAAATACCCTGAAAAACGTTCTCCCTGCACCGATGTTGCGATAGGCAGAAAAGGCACCATGCGGGAAGTCGTATCGGAAGACTCGTGTGTTTGCCGAGAAGCATCAGGCAGATACGGTTCTGTGGAAGCGGATGCTGGCGATACTGGTTCACTACGTTGCTGCGTCCACCAAATAGTAATAGGAGTGTTTTTACCGGATTCGTTTGGGCGAGAAATATTCTTGAGAATAGTTGCAGGGAGTGTGTCGGGGAGATCCGTCGTTAGCTGAGGCTGCTTTGTCAGCGTTTCGATACGTTTATAGGCAGTGCTGTATATCCCAACGCTGTGAATAAGCGCGTTATCGTGAAACTGCGTGTTCAGAAAGGCGAGTGCCTCATTTTCGGAAAATGGAGAGGTGTTCAGTACTGCCCCGGCAATTGCCAAGTCATGGCGTGTTTGCTGAATAGTATTCTGAACGGCACTGGTAAGTGTTTGCGTTAAAGCAAGATGCGTTTCTCGTGTGTGCGCAGCAAGGGTCTCCCGTTGCTCAGAAATAATAATCGCAATGGCGATGCCAAGCGGTATGATTGTGGCAAAAAAGAGTAGAAATACCAATTGTGATGAGCGTTTCATAGCTGTTGTGCTGGTAATCCGTCACGGGAGAATAACTCTCGAAGTTACCAGTTTCTAACTCCAATTTCTATGCCAATACGGGAAATTCGACGATAAATGTCGAGCCTTTGCCAAGTTCGGATTGGCAGGTAATCGTACCATTCATAGCTTCGGTGAGTTTCTTTGCAATATACAACCCCAGTCCTGTTGTAACCTCATCCCCTGTGGGTTGAGCCGAAAGGCGGGCAAATTTTCCAAAGAGATTGCTTTGGTCGGACTCAGAAAGCCCTGCACCTTCGTCGCGCACCTCGCACCGCAAAAACGTATCGCGTTTCAAGAGCGTGACCGTGATTGTTGTTTGCGCTGGCGAGTATTTGATGGCATTGGAAAGAAGATTATCCATAACCTGCGTCAAACTGTCGTGACTGCCTTGTATCATCGCGGAAAACGGTGTAGGAATATCAAGTTGGATGCGAATGTTTTTTAATTCCGCTTGATACCGATATTCATCCTCAACCAGCCCGCGAAGAATATCTGCCACATCAACCGGAAATGAGTCAAAGCGAAAACTTCCTTCTTCAATGGCACTGACATCCAGCAAATTATGGATAATCGTGAACATCCGCTCCGATGATTTGACGATATTTTTCAGCATGATCTTCATTGTATCCATTGGTACCACAACATCATCACGTCGGACAAATTCCGCCAAGCCCCGAATGGTGGAGAGAGGATTCTTCAGGTCATGGGCGGCAATGGTCATAAATTCATTCTTTTCATTATTCAATTTTGCCAACCCCGCACTCATAACTTCCAAATACTTATTTTTCTCCGCCAATAAGTCCCGTGTACGCTTGAGTTCGAGATGCGTTTGCACACGTGCCAGAAGTTCCATCGTGTTGAAAGGCTTGGTGATGTAATCAACCGCACCATTCTTGAATCCATCAACAATATCGTAGCTATCGGCTTTTGCGGTCAGAAAAATAATCGGAATATCCTTGTACTCAGGATTTGCCTTGAGTTGGCGGCACGCCTCAAAGCCGTTCATTTCGGGCATTTGAATATCCAGCAAAATAAGATGCGGCATTTGCTTGGCAACCTGCTCTAAAACCTGCTTCCCATTTTTCGCTGTATCAACCTTGTAGCCCTTGTATCCCAAAACTGCCTTGACAATATTCAAGTTATCCTGCAAATCGTCAGCAATTAAAATCAGCACATCGCCAGGAGAAACAACACTTGGTGTTGTCGGTGCGACTGCTTGTGCGGCGGAGGTGGCGTTACCAATTATGGGTGAACTAGATGAAGGGAATGACATAATAATTCCTTGGGAGTTTCCGGCAATACGAATAGTGAATATAAATGGAGTTATCGAACAAGCATAAGTGGTTGAACAGTATAATGACTCTGCGCGGCGCTCATTATTTCAAGATAGCAATAATAAAGACCATTTGCAATGTTTTCTTCACGAAAAGTGGTGATGTGCTCGCCCCGTAATTCCGTGCCATTGACAAGCTCCGCAATAATTGTGCCGCGAATGTCTCGTACGCGAATCCGTACAAAAGCAGGAGCATCCAGTGTGTAGGTTATTTGCGCAAGGTCACGAACAGGATTCGGCGTAATGCGCAGATTTGCTGCGACTTGTTGTGCCGTAACACTTGTTTGCCCAAGACTGAAGGTGTTTTGCGATGTTTGAGCCGACGTGTCAGAATTTTGCGCAATAAAGCGATAAACATATACTCCACGAGGGTCGAGACCAGAAATTACGGTGCTGACGGTGCTTGCGGTATCTTGCGCCGCGAACTGCCGCACCATTCGTCGGTTGCGGAGTGCTGGTGGAACAGAAAGTGCATTGTCCCATTCCACAAAAACATCTGTTGCCGAGCCGTTCGGACGCACGAGCGCGGAAACTTCTGCCGATTGAGTGCCGAGTACATTGACCGATGTTTTCTCAATCGCAGGGGGATTCAAAAGAGCAACAACACGATTACGCAAAGTGGGAAGTTGCGGGTACAACGCATTGCCTGGGCAGTCCGTCGCGCAGCCGTCTCGATGACCGGAGATATGGTTCAAATTCCGCATAGAATTGGTATGAAAGCTCATACCACGAGGATTGATGCTGTTTGCTGAGGCGCGATATGCTAAAAGCCTCACCAAACTTGATAATGCCGCAGGGCTTGGGCTAACGTCGTTGAAATTTCCCAACATACACACGCCCATTGTTTGACCATTAAAACCACAGAAATGCGCCCCTTGTGTATTGTCGCTTTCACCTACCCATGCTCTTCCTTGATAAATTACCCCATTCGGGTCAATAAGCCAGTTGTAGCCAACATCCGACCAACCATTAGAATTGACGTGAAACGACCAAATACCGCGTACTGCCGCCGCCCAATCGGTCACATCGTTGCCTGGACTGAAGGAGTGATGCACAATAAGGTGCGTTGGTGTTGTCGGGGTGAGCGTGTTGGGTCCGCTTGTTTGTCCCCACGGGCAGCCCCAGTTGGTGCGGGTTGTAAATACAGGGCGGGGAAACATAGAGTTTTGCAGCGAAGCATTGCTTTTTTGCTGACGCGATGAGGGCAATACTGACGAAAGCGCTTCAGGTGCTGTGTGTCCAGGGCTGTGGACAAAACAGTGGTAGGATTGCAGGACAGGATTGCGTCGCAGTGCAGAGCGTACTAATTCCACCTTCACGTCAATACTGCTCGTCTCAGCAGCGAGAATTGCCGGATGAGTGTGCAAGGTCATATTGCCTGTCTGCCGCGCAAGGTCGTCATTCATGTTTTCATTATCGGCGTGGTCATCAATCGTAAGCAGTATCCATGCGCTTTCGGGGTGATTGCGCGGGCGGACAGCAATGCGAACATTCTCCGGGGCGGCACTAGCCAGGCGCAGCGTGATGCCGCACATCTGAAACGGTGTATTGGTTGAAACCTCAAGTGTTTCGGTAAACATCACCGAACCACGAGCATTATTGCTGCCAAGAAGCACCAAGCCGCTTGATTGACTGTTCTCTTCCATCATTGTCATTGTTGCGGCGCGTTGTGTCTGCCCTGCGCCAAATTGCCGCTCAATTTTCTGAGAACGCCGTGCTTCGGTTGGAGTATCTTGTGCGAAGCAGATATTTGAGGCACAAGGCTGCACCAGCACAGCGATTGCTACCAATAGAAAGAAGATGCGGCTATTCATACGATTCCCCAGCGATTAGGATGTGATTACATTGCTTTTTGAAGTTCCATCAGAAAACCTTCTTTATTCGTCGAGCCTTCGATGCGTTGAGTAATTTTGCCATTCTTGCCAAAAATAAATGTCGTTGGGATGGCTTGAACATCGCCGTATAAACTGGAGGCAGCTTGCACCAAATCGCCGCCACCGACAAGATTGATGTAGTTGATACCGCTTTTTGTTACATAGCCGCTCACAAGTTTTTGTGCTTCCGAGGCGGCAGACTCGTTTTCGAGCGCAATGCCGATAAAGACTACTTTATCACCGTATTCTTTGGCGAGTTGGATAATATCTGGAATTTCGCGGCGGCACGGCGGACACCATGTAGCCCAATAATTCAAAAAGACCGTTTTGCCTTTCGTAAATTCGGAAAACTTTACTTCTTTGCCATTCGCTATCCAAGAAAAATCTGCAACCGCAACGCCCTGTGCTTTTTGAACATTTTTGAGCGTATAGACTAATGTGCCTTGTGTTGAAGCGGCTTCGGGGGGTGCGTTCTTTGCCTTTTTTGCTTGTTGCGCTTCGGCATCGTTTCCGGTGCAACTCAAGGTGAAAAAGGTAATTATCAAAGCAATCACTGTTGACCGTGATAGTGAGAGGACATACGATACGCGAGTCATAATATCGGAGGAGAAAAGTGGTAAAATGTGTCAGCCGGATTGGTAATTTAGCAAAAATTTGTGTTAAATCGTTCCGCGTTGTAAAATCGGTATTTCGACAAAAAACGTCGTACCATTGCCGACTTCAGTCTCGAACCAGACTTCCCCACGCATGATTTCAATAAGTTTATTGACGATGGATAAACCCAGCCCCACGCCTTGAATTGTGCTGGATTCCGTTTTTTCCGAGCGATAAAAAAGGTCGAAAACGTAGGGCATATCCTCATCGGCGATACCCATTCCTGCATCTTTCACGCTCCAAACTACCGTGTCTGTTTTCTGCTTGAATGTCACTTCGACGGTTGTTTTGGGTGGCGAGAATTTGACGGCGTTGGACAGAACGTTGGACAAGACTTGCCGTAAGGATTCCTCGTCAATATTCATCACCGATGTTTCTGTTTCGGCTTCAAACGTGATAATGTGCGCATTCTCGCCAAATTCTTGGGCTTGATTTACGTTGAAATCGCGCACCAATTCTTCGGTGCGCCTCACGACATCGGCGGGCATAAGGCGAAGTTGGCGGTTTTCGATGGTACTCATCGTGATGACCGCATCAAGGATGCTGACAAGGCGTTTGGAGCTTTCCTCGATATGTCCAAATTGCTTTTGGCGCTGGTCGCTGCTCATTTTGTCAATGTAGCGCTGCAAAATACCGCAAGAAGACTGTATGACCGTAATGGGAGTGCGAAACTCATGCGAAATTGAGGCAATAAGCCGTGCGCGAAGGGTGTTGATTTCCTGTTCCTGTACAAGTGCATTTTCGAGTGCTTCCTTTGCTTGCTTGAGTTCGATAGTGCGCTCTTGAATACGCGATTCTAACTCTTGATTCAGTGAATGAAGCTCTTCAAGCGTTTGGTCGAGAAGTTGATTCTTTTCATTGAGTTGCTGGTTTATTTCGGCAAACTGGACGTTGCGATTTTCGACTTGGCTATTGCGGTCTTGCAATTCCATGTTTGCCAGTTCGATTTCTTGCGCTAATTCGTTCAAAATCGTGATTTGGCGCTGTACTTCTTGAGTGCGTTCGTCAACCGTTTTTTGCAAAAGACGATTTGTTTCTTCAATCGTTTTGACGCGCCATTTGTACACCGCAAAAGCCGCTGCTGCCGCCATTCCAACCCATATCGCAATCGCCCACCAGCGCAAATACCAATACGGGAGAATCACGACCCGCAAGGCAGTACCTTCCTCATTCCAAACGCCGTCGTTATTGGCTGCTTTGACGCGCAGAATATACGTTCCACCGCTCAAATTCGTGTAGGTGACTTCCCGCCGTGTGCCGCAGTATTGCCAGTTTTCATCGAAACCTTCGAGTTTGTAAGCATAAACATTTTTTTCGGGCAATGTGAAATTGAGCGCGGTAAATTGAAACGAAATCACGTTGTCTTGCGCCGGAATTTCAATCTCATTCATAATCGAAATAGATTGCGGCAAAACAACGGGAATATCACGCTTACGAAGCCCTGTGATAATAACGGGCATCATGTAGGCATTGTTTCGGATGCTATCGGGAAAAAACTCATTAAAGCCGCGAATACCGCCAAAATACATTCGCCCACTTGCACCTTTGTAGTATGCTCCGGTATTAAATTCATTATTCTGTAAACCATCGGCGGCATCGAAATTATGAAACATTCGTGTCATGGATTTCTCATCGCTTTTTGCCGAAACATCAGGCGTGTAGCGTGAAAGCCCTCTATTGGTACTTAACCACAAGTTGCCGGAATTATCCTCCAAAATACCATAAATCACATTGTTCGGCAATCCGTCTTTATCGCGCAGAGCGGTAAATGTTTGCTTCTCGGCATCAAACCGATTAAGTCCACCTGCCGTCCCGAACCACATTCTGCCCGTGCGGTCTTGGTAAACACTCCGAACGATATTATTGCTCAGGCTCCCTGCATTGGCAGCGCTGTGTTTGTAGGTGGTAAACTCTTGTGTCAGAGGTTTTAAGCGGGATATACCGCCGCCATTGGTGGCTATCCAAATATCGCCTTTGCTGTCTTTGTAAAGACCGAAAATGTAATTATGCGCCAGCGAATTTTCATTGTTCTGCTCGTGGGTGTAATGAGCAATAAATTTGCCCGACGCAGGGTTGAAGCGATAAATGCCTGCACCCATCGTGCCAAGCCAGAGCATTCCCTCATTGTCCGTGACAATAGCGTGAGAGAAGCTGTTTGTATCGGGTATGCCCGGATTGGTATTTGGTGGATTAAACGTCGTGAATCGCCCGTCAGTGGGATTAAAGCGCACGAGACCTTTGCCTGTGGCTAACCACAATATTCCCTTGGTGTCTTCGTGTATCGCACGAATCGTATTGAGCGGATTGCTGCCATCAGCCTTTGTGCCGGGAAAATACTGAACAAACTCGCCTGTGGTGCGATTGGCGAGTTTATTGAGTCCGTTACTCGTTCCAACCCAGAGCGTCCCTTTGCGGTCTTCGAGGAAGGAATAGACAAAATGATTGCTTATCGGAGCCGGGTTGTGGGTGTTGCGCTGATAGGTCGTAAATTTTGCCAATGCAGGGTCGTATTTATTGACACCGCTCCCGTAGCTCCCAGCCCAAATAACGCCGGAACGGTCTTCGTAGAGAGAAATAATAAAATTATTACTCAGCGATGCGCTTCGTGTGTCCTCAGCTTTATGGGCGGTAAACGTTTGCGTCAAAGGGTCAAAATGTAACAATCCGCCGCCGTATGTCCCCAACCACAGTTTGCCTTGTCTATCCTCGCAGAGCGCTCGTATGCTATTGACGCTGAAAACTTGCATCGCGGGCGATGTCTGGCGTAGCGTTGTGAAGGTTTGCGATTCTCTCTCCAGAACACTTAGACCGTTTTCCGTCCCAATCCATAGTCGGCTTGTGGCTTTGCCGAGAAGCAGAGAATAGACTTTGGGGTGCGCAAGCTCTTTGCTGAAGAGCAGTGCTTTGCCAGTGCTGGTGGAAAATTTGATAAGCCCTTCGGCAGTGCCTATCCATAACACATTTTCTTTCTCTGCTGCAATCGCATACATATCATTGGCAAGCGGCGATGCGCCGAGATTCTTGAAGGCAACAAATGTGCGTCTGGTGCGGTCAAATTTTCCTAAACCGTCATTCGTTGCCAGCCAAAGCGCACCACTCTCGTCTTCCGTGATTGCACGAACCTCTGCCCCTACGGTCTTTTCCGAAGAAGTGTTATCATTTGTACCATTACCAAAATTGGTGAATTTTTCGGTCATATAATCAAACATACTCAGACCGCCGCTTTTGGTACCAACCCACAGCATTCCGTTTTTATCCTCGTAAAGTGCTTGCGCATGGCTGTCGGCAATGCTTCCGGCGAGTGTTGTATTCCGAAAAATGGTAAAGGTATAGCCATCAAAACGGTTTAATCCATCTTGCGTTGCAATCCACAAAAAGCCCCGTTTATCCTGCAAAATACGGAATGCATTGCTTTGAGATAAACCTTCTTCGACAGAATAATGAGAGAAATTCACAATCGGTTGAGCTGGAAGCGAGAGATTGCCAGCAAAAAATACCATCAAAACCAAACACAGCACTAGGGCGGAATAACGCAAGAGAGCGGAGGTTTGTTGTGCTATTGGCATGAGTAAAAATGATTGCACAAGAGCGCACGGTCTGGCTTCGGTAGCATAGACAGTTTTGTCTGTGTCCCAACTATCACTGTCCATGTGCTGAACTGGTATAATTCCCATAGTTTGACTATCCCTCATAAAAATACATTCTTGGTTGGGGCATTACGAATAATGACCGTCACAAATTGGAGTACATCACCACAAATATAGCAACATCTTTTGTTCTATCTGCCTTTTCTCTGCGAAAATAATGCCACAATCCTGCTTTTTTCGTAGTTTTGTTTTTGTTTCTTCACCATTTGAAAAGGACAGGTGCGATGCAGCGAAAAGTTATTGTCGTGGGTGGTGGTCTGGCGGGCTTGAGCGGCGCAGTGCGGCTTGCGCGAATGGGTTTTCGGGTGCAGCTTTTTGAAAAAAATGAGCGCACGGGTGGAAAAATGAATGCACTCGCCTTACGCGGCGAAAAGGGCGAATACCGCTTTGGCACGGGTCCTTCGCTACTAACAATGCCCTTTGTCTTTGACGAACTCTTTGACTTTGCTGGCGTAGAGCGCTCTTCGGTGCTTGATTTTGTTCCTGTGGAGCCGATTTGCCGCTATTTTTATCCCGACGGCACACGGCTCAACACCTACGCTGACAAAACGCGCATGATGCATGAACTTCACGCCGTCATTTCACCGCAAGAAGCGAGGAATTACGAGGCTTTTCTGGATTACACCAAACAAATTTACGACCTGACGGCAGAGATTTTTCTTTTCACACCCTTCCAAGAACTCCGTAAACTCCTGCATCTACGGCATATTCCGACGCTTTTGCGCTTACCGCGCATTGACCCCATGCGCAGCGTTCATGCCGCCGTAAGCGCGTATTTCCGCGACCCGCGCCTTATCCAACTTTTTGACCGCTACCCCACCTACAACGGTTCCAATCCCTTTGAAGCGCCCGCAACCCTGAATATTATTCCTTGGGTGGAATATGGCTTTGGTGGTTTCTATGTTCGTGGCGGGATGTACCGTTTGGCAGAAGAAATAACGCGGCTTGCAGAGCAGTTGGGTGTAGAAATCAAGGCAGGATGCGCGGTGGAGAAAATTCTTCACGACGGTAAGCGTGTGCGCGGTGTGCAGGTGGATGGCGAAAAATTCGATGCTGACTATGTTCTCTGTAATGCCGATGTTGTCGAGGCTCACAATACGCTTATTGACGGCTTTGCTTCGCGGCAAAAGCGTCTCAATAGCTTAGAACCGTCGCTTTCGGGAATGGTTATGTATTGGGGGATGAAGCGCACATTTCCTGAGCTTCAGCATCACAATATTATTTTTTCGAGCGATTACAAGCGAGAATTTGACCAGATTTTCACTCAAAAGGTAGCGCCGGACGAACCGACGGTGTATATTTCCATCAGTTCCAAAACCGATGCGGCACACGCGCCAGAAGGTGGCGAAAATTGGTTTGTTCTGCTCAATATGCCCTATCTCAACGGGCAGAACTGGCAACGCGAGAAAGACCGCATGAAATCGTCGGTGTTGAAGCGTCTTGCTGCTGTTGGTATTGATGCCGAAAGTGCCATAGACTGCGAACACACCCACACACCGCAAGACCTCTACGATCTTTACCGCAGCAACAAAGGCAGCATCTACGGTATTTCCTCGAATACGCAAATGGCAGCGTTTATGCGCCCTGCGAACCGTAGCCGGGATTTACGAGGGTTGTATTTTTGTGGTGGTTCATCGCATCCGGGGGGCGGAGTACCGCTTGTGGTCTTATCGGGAAAAATGGCTGCGGAGTTGATTCAGGAGGATGCGCAATGAAAAATAGAAATCTCTCTAAAAAACTTGCATAAACACGGGATTTACGCTATTTTCCGCCTCATCCGAATTTTTCTTTTACCGTATTTTCCAGAACAGCACTATGAATGAAATTCCTCAAGACCAGACCATGAATATCAATATCGAACTTGGCGAAAAAGAAGCCGAAGGTATCTACTCCAACATGGCGATAATTTCCCACTCACCGGCGGAATTTATCGTTGATTTTACGCGCATTCTGCCCGGTGTGCCGAAAGCCCGCGTCCATGCTCGTATCGTGATGACACCACAACACGCAAAATACCTGCTCCATGCTCTGCACGACAATATCACCCGCTACGAAGCGCAGTACGGCGAAATCAATATCGAACACCAGATGAATCCTGCTGGCGGGACGTTTCCTGTTGGCGGCAATTCGGGAGCGCAATTTCACTAAAGTATCATTTATCGCTTCAATAAACCTTGAGTTCAATATCCATCCATCTACCAGATTCCTTACTTTTCGGCTTGCAACAGGTTTCTGCTGCCGAAGGTATCGAAATTGAGCAGTTTATTACTTCTGCTATTGCCGAAAAATTATCGGTGTTTTTGTCGGAAACATATTTGCAAGACCGTGCAGCACGAGGCAGTAGAGAAAAATTTCTTGCAGTGCTGGACAAAGTACCAAACGTTGATCCCGAAAAACACGATAGGATATCAATCTCTGCCTAGGAAATCTCGTGCTTCATCACCGATAACCTGTATCACAGCGTCATTGAGTTGTTGGTTGTCGTTCTCATGTTGTCATTCGTAGTTCTCAATTTTCAATTCGTAATTTTCTTTTCAGGAGGTTTTTGTGCATAACGGAAACGTTGTTCTTACCTTGCATACGCACTTGCCGTGGGTGCTTCATCACGGTGCTTGGCCCCACGGTTCGGATTGGCTTTGCGAGGCGGTGGCGGAGTGTTACATTCCGCTTCTCAATATTTTGAACGAACTCGTTGAAGAAGGCTCTACTTCTAAGATGACGTTTGATATTTCGCCAGTTCTGTGTGAGCAGATGGAGCATCCCGATTTCGAGGCAATTTTTGTTCAATATTGCCAAGACAAGATTTTGGGCGCTCAGGCGGACTACGAGTATTTCATTCACAGTGAACACGAACAGTTTTTTGCGCCAATGGCAAAATTCTGGGAGTCGTGGTATGCCGAAAAGCGCGAACAATACTTGCACCGCTACAATAAATCCGTTATTGGCGGCTTCAAAAAGCTGCAAGATGCCGGAGTGATTGAGGTGATGACCTGCGGTGCAACGCACGGTTATTTCGCGCTTTTGGGCATGGACAAAAGTATTCGCCTGCAGATGAAAGCGGCAAAAGAAAACTATATCAAATATTTCGGCAGAGCGCCACGCGGAACGTGGTTGCCGGAATGCGCATACCGTCCGGGCTTTGATTGGCGCACCTATTTGAAATCGCCGCACCATCAGAATCCAACCTACCGCTACGGTGTAGAAAACTACGTCAAAGAGCAGGGCATTGATTACTTTGTTGTGGATGAGCAGTTGCCCAAAGGCGGCATTCCGCTTGGTGTGTTGATTGACCAAGATGGCGACAAACAGCGTATGCTTTCGGTCTATTCGCCGGAATACACGCAGTTCCCTTGGAATTTCGATAAATCGCCGATGAGCCTCTACAACGTCAGTTCGCATGGCGATTTAGACAACCAAAAAACGGCAGTTGCTTTTGCGCGACACCAAAATATTGCCATGCAGGTTTGGAGCGCTGAAGCGGGCTACCCGGGCGACCCCGATTATCTGGATTTTCACAAAAAGAAAATGCCGTCCGGCTTGCGTTACTGGCGCGTAACTGACACCAAAGCCGATATGCAGTACAAGCAGCCCTACAACCCTGATTGGATTCTGGGCAAAATCGGTAATCAAGTTCATCACTTTGCCTATTGCATCGAAGGCGCACTTTCACACTATAAGCAGCAAACGGGCAAAGAAGGAACGCTCTGTCTGCCCTTTGATACGGAGCTTTTTGGACACTGGTGGTTCGAG
>JAAFHM010000052.1 GCA_013298375.1 Ignavibacteria bacterium
GCGCGAGTAAGAATCATTGTCAATGAGCGGGCATTGAAGGTGCGATTGCGGCGCTCAAAAAGATACCCGACTTTGACTTTGATATTATTTTCCAGTGGAAGTGTCGCATTGAACATCCCGGTTAATAAATCATCGGTCAAGCCGGAATAGAATCGCCCTGCCACCGTACCATCGCCTTGCTGCGTCGCGGGAATATCTGCACGGAACTCGTCGTTTGTTCCAACAGTGCGCGAGTAGCGCAGACGGCGGAAATCCGGCTCATCGCGGCGCGAGGTTGAATAGCCAATTTTCCAATCAATCAAGGAATTACTAAGCGCACTCAAGGTGTGTTCGCCGCCTAACTGACCAGAGTACAAGGTTTTCTCGACAAATTGTGCGCTATAAAAACGTCTGTCACGATTTTGCCCCACATCCAATCCCTCCAAGGAGACAACCTCGTTGTCGGCAGAGCGGTTGTAAATATTTTTGAATGTGATAGACGATGATGAACCAATTTTGTACGCAATATTGAACAAACCGCCCCAGCTTACGGACTGCGTTGCTTGTTGTCCGGCGGTTTCAAACTGCACCCGACCATTGGAAAGAATACCGTCGCGCTCAATGGTGTTAATTTGGTAGCCATTACCATAGCTCAGATTCGCTACGATGCCGAGTTCATCGTCACCAATTTGAATCGGGGTTGCAAAGGACAACCCCACGCCCGTATTGACGGGTGCTGCAATACGGTTCGATTTCCAGACGCTGCTATTAAGCGACTTGCTGGCATCAACCCATTCCCCAGCGCCATCAAGGTCATTCGGGTCTCCGGCACGGCTCAGAAGTTTCGTCATGGCTGTACGGTTCGCAGGAATGGATGTGGGTAAACGGCGCGTACCATCGTCAATACCCAGCCAATCCAAGCGCCCGCCCTCGTAGGTGTCAAACTGCCCACTGCGCAAGGAAACATTATCGTTGTATGCGGTGGAAACAGAGGCTTTGAAAAAGGTTTTTTCGGGAAAGTCAATGGTGTTTAATTGAACCAAACCACCAGCAAAATTGCCCGGCAGGTCGGGGGTAAAGGATTTGGCAACGTTTGCATTTTGTAAAAATTCGGAGGGAAACATATCAAAAGCAAACGCTTTTTTGTCCGGCTCGGTGGACGAAAGCGATGCGCCATTGAGTGTGGTATTGCTGTATCGCTCACTCACGCCACGCACATAGACAAACTTTCCTTCGACCAAGGTAACGCCCGGAACACGGCGCAAAGCCTGACCTGCGTCGCTATCGGGTAATTTCTTGATTTCCGCCTCACTAATTCCGTCGCTCACCTGAGCCGCATTTTTGCGTTGGGAGAGAATGGCGGCTGCGTTATCGTTAATGCGTGAGGATTGGACAACAACTTCCTCTGTTTTCTTAACAGCAGATTCCATAACGACGTTCAGGGAAACGCTTTGTCCGTCGGCGACCACAACACCTTCAAACGTTCTGGGCTTAAAGCCGATGTAGTTGAAGCGCAGAGAGTACGTGCCAGCAGGAACGCCTTTGATGCTGTATGCACCTTTCACATCAGCAATTGCGCCTTTTTTGCTATTCAACACCTGAACAGTAGCACCGCGCAATACCTCACCATTTTCGCCGTCGCGGACGGTGCCGGAGATTGTACCACCTGCTGAAGGTGCTTGAGCAAAAACAGACGGGGAATCGGCAATAACACTCGCCAAAGAAAGGATAACAACGCAGAAACGCAGTAACAAGCGCATAACGCAGAAACGCAGTAACAAGCGCATACAACAAGGGTAAAAGTGATGAAAGTGTTGGAAGTATCGTGTCTTTGAGACGTGCAAAATTAGCTCTGCTACATTACGTGAATGTTACAAGCCATGTTAAATTCTGGTAACATTGCCGCTAAACAATACCCCGACGCGATAGTAATTATTTGCGATGCTGCCTATTTTGAAGCCGATTTCTTTAGAGTTTGCGCATCTGCTTGTTTTTTGGCATTTTGGGGGTTTTGTATCTCTACGCTAACCAAAAAATTTCTTATTCCTCATTCATCACAACAATATGATTGCATTTATCACTGGCGCAACGGGTTTCGTGGGAAGTTTCGTTGCCGAAGAATGTTTGCGGCGCGGGTACACCGTACGCTGCCTTACCCGCGCTACAAGTAGTTTGCAATGGCTCGAAGGATTACCAGTGGAGCGGGCTGTGGGGTCATTGACCGATAGTGCTTCGCTCGAAAAAGCGGTTGCCGGAGCAGACATTATCATTCACATTGCTGGTTTGACGGCTGCTCGGAACCGTGAGGAATTTTTTCAAGGAAATCATGTCGGTACAAAAAATCTATTGGATGCAGCGCTGAAAGCCTCACCAAACCTGAAGCGTTTCCTCCATTTGAGCAGTTTGACCGTCTGCGGTCCGGCACAATCGCTGGAGCGCCCGACGTTGGAATCCGACCCCTGCAAGCCGCTTACCGCCTACGGTGAAAGCAAAAAAGCAGCAGAAGATGAAGTGAATGCCCTCAAAAACAAACTCCCTATCACAATAGTCCGCGCACCCGCTATTTACGGGCAGCGCGACACCGCAATTTTTGATTATTTCAAAGCCGTCAATAGCGGAGTTTCGGCACTCATTGGTTTTGACGATAAACGCCTCAGCCTTGTTCACGTCGAAGACCTTGCTCGCGGGATTGTTGACGCGGCGGAATCGCCCGCAACCATTGGTGAAACCTACTTTATCGCCGATGAACCATTTTACTCGTGGGTAGAAATCACCGATGTTACCAAACGAGCGTTAGGGAAAAAAGCAATTCTCACGATTCGGCTTCCCCACGCAGCCGTGATGGGCGTTGCAGGCATTTCCGAATTTTTTGGAAAATTTTCTGCAAAGCCACCAGTCTTTAACTACGAAAAAGGTGTGGATTTTGTTCAAAAATATTGGATAGGTTCGACGGAAAAAGCGCGGCGCGACTTTGGCTACGAATCACGCTTGGGGCTGGAACACGGTATTCCGAAAACAATTCATTGGTATAAAGAACACCAATGGTTCTAAGAGGCAACTCAAAAAACGAACAAAGTTGTATATTGTGGTCGATGAATATGAGAATGTGGCTACGTCGCATCGGTTCGATTCAACTTCCTTTTACCGTTTCGCTTGCAAAAGGCTTGTTATGCTGCTATACAAGAAAACCCCAACACTTTCGATATATTATTCCTACGAACTCTACGCGGCGCTTGCTCTCTGGCAAGGCAATATGACGGGCGCAGATATTCAAGAGTCGGCAGATTCTATCGAAAGTGTTTTGCGCGAGTACAAAACGGTGAAATTGGTAACATATTCCGTTCCCGTCCGCGTTATTGACCGCAAAGCCGCACAGTATCTTGCTGTGGAGTGGCTTCCGCGTGTGGCGGGGACGGTACTGCAATATTGGGCAGACGTTGTGCCGCGTCTTTCCCTCAAATCACCTTCCGACGTGCCGGAATCCCTAGACAATGTTGTCGAAAGCCACGATATTCCGGGCATCACCATTGCTCAGTTTGGGAATATTGAGGTTGCTAAAAAATGGATTCATCAGAAGTAAATCTTGCACGTAAGGTTTTAAATACAAGAGGGTTACACCAAATCTTTAAGAGATTCAGGGTAAAATCAGCAACGCCCTGCTGCGAAAAACGCCCGTATTTTCAGAAAATACGGGCGTTTTTTTACGCTTTACTCCATCATTTTGGCGCGTCCAATCGGCACATTATCAGAAAAAGAATTCAATACCAAGTCTTGCACTGGGAAACGACACAGATAATGATGGCAAGCCCTCTCCTTGTAATCCAAATTCAATCGGGTCTATTTGCGCCAGTACAGCAGCATTTGGGCTAACACTGTAACGCAGTCCGAGCGAAGCGCCCAGAAAGCCTTGCTCACGGTAGCCCGTCGTGGCGGGGCGAAAATTATAGGAAAGCGCCGCGAATGGTGCAATACCGCTTGCTGCCAAAGGCAGAAGTACACGCCCAAATGCTCCAAACCCTCGCGTCCCGGCGGACAAACCCGCATGAATATTGGGCGAAACGGTATAGACAGCATAGAGGGATTGACTTGAACCAATAGCAATTCCAGCACCCAAGCGCTGTTCGGTCTGTTGTGCCTTTGCGGTGCAGCAAAGAGCGCTCACCAGCAATGCTAGAAGAGACGCTCTGAACATCGAAGTTTTCATAGAAATTGGGTAAGATGTGGAAAGGAAGGTAAAAAGTACTATCTGCGACGGGTCGGATCCTTGCTTGGAGCGTATCCCGAATTTTGTGTGATTGAATTTGGAAGGCGACACGACACGACATCGTTCGCCAAAGATAATCATAAATTGGTTCAATATCAATCCCCAAAAGGAATCGGCATCGTCCACTTTCTGAGAAGTGCTTGAATATGGCATTGGCGGTGTAATTTTCCTAATTTCGGGCGGATAATCAAAATATGCCGTTAAGTCAGCCAAGTTTCTGCATCATGAATCAAAGGCACAGCCGTATTTTTATGCACGATTCTCCCTTAAAGCCCGCTCCAATACTTGCACCTCCGCCCGTTCCTGCTGCCGAATAATACTCACCGTCTCGCCTGCGCCTAAACTCTCCGACGCACTCATCATGCGCCCTTCACGCTCAATAAGCGCAAATCCTTTGCTCAAAGGAGCATACGGATGCAGCGATGCGAGATGCTGACCGAGCGCACGCAATCGCTGGTTTTCCTGCATAAGCAAACGTGGTATAGTAGTGTTCATGCGGGTTTGATAATCATCAAGTAATTGCTGTCTGTGGCGGAGTTCATCGGGGAATCGCGTCAGGGCGCTTTTTGTCGTGAGAAATCCGATGCGCTGCCGGAGCATATCAAGGCGTTGCTGTACTGTGCGCGTCAAATATGCCTCTGTTCCCTGTAAGGCGCTCCAAATCTCGTTTTGGTCGCGAACCGCAAGTTCAGCGGCGGCAGTCGGCGTGGCGGCACGAACATCGGCAACAAAATCCGCAATCGTGAAATCAATTTCATGCCCAACGGCAGATATAATGGGCTTTTCGGAGGTAAAAATCGCTTCGGCAACAATTTCGGTATTAAACGCCCACAAATCCTCAATCGAACCGCCGCCACGCCCGACGATAAGCAGGTCACAATCGGTCGCGTTCAATTCAGCAATCGCACGGGCAATATCCTCTGCTGCGCCGTCGCCCTGCACCAGCGTTGGGCGCACCAGTACGTGTGCTGCGGGCATACGCCGCGCCAATGTTGCGATAATATCCCGCACCGCCGCACCTGTCGGCGAAGTCGCCACGCCAATTTTCAGAGGATAGCGCGGAAGTGCCTTTTTATGCGCCCCATCGAACCATCCACGCTCATACAACGCACGTTTGAGTGCTTCAAATGCCAGTTGCAAATCCCCCGCGCCTAGTGGCTCCATTGCCCGACACTCAAGCTGTACTGCGCCCTGCGGGGCGTACATGGTGATTTTGCCCTTCGCAATGACGCTCATACCGTTGGTGGGTGTAAAACGGAGCGGGCTACTGCGCCACATCACGGCTTTTAGCTGCGCACCGCTATCTTTCAAGGAAAAATACCGATGCCCGGAGGAATGATTCACAAAATTTGAAATTTCACCCCGCACAATCACTGTGCTGAAGCCGCTTTCAAGTGTTTGTTGAATAGATCGGGTAATATCGCTGACCGAAAGAATTTGGTCGGAAGTTGTCATAAAAAGCTGTCAGAAAAGTGAGAGTGATTCACGATATTGCGAAAAAATAATGTATTATTTTGACATTGCCCACCTTTTGTTATATTGCGCTTGATGCACGGTTACAATACCGAATCTGTGTGACTACCCCACTCGTTCCACTACTACCATTTTTTGGAGGTTTGTATGTTAAAGGTTATACGCTTCTGCCTTTTTGCCTTTGTCTGCGGATGTATTGCAAGCACCAATCTTCTTGCACAGCAGACCAGTTCTACTCCAGCGACCTCTACGGAGAAATTAGAGGAATTATCGCTTGAGGATTTGCTCAATGTGGAAATTAGCGTTGCATCCAACGTTATTTCCGATAAAGATAAGCAACCTGTGTCTGTAACGACGATTACCCGTCGCCAGTTGGAGTTGTCGGGCGCTCGCACATTGGCTGATGCCTTGATGCTTTTTGTTCCCGGATTCTTTGTGACCGAAGACCAAGACGACGTGATTATGGCGTTTCGCGGTCTTGCACCGGACAATAATTCCAAAGTTATGCTGCTCATCAATGGGCAAAACATGAATACGGAATTTTTCTGGGGACCTCCCTACGCGATTTTGACAAGCTCGAATTATTCCTACATTGAGCGCGTTGAGGTTATTCGCGGTCCCGGGTCGGTTACACTTGGTCAAGGTGCGCTTTTGGGGGTTATCAATATTGTCACCCGCAAAGGCTCGGATATGAAAAATGACGGCGCGGGCATCGAAGCCTCCATCTCTGCCGGTGCTGATAATTTCTTGCTTGCGAATGTTTCCACGCAAGTGAAAGTCGGCGATATTAAAGCTGCATTTTCTGTTTCGCGCAATGCCTACGGCGGTCAGGAATATCGGAATGAAGGCAATGCCCGCCGTCCGAATGAAGGTGTTGCTGGCGGTACGGTCTATGGCATGGGACACCGTTTGAAGCGCAATGATAATATCGTTCTGCAAGGAACCGTTGAATACAAAGGGCTTGAAATCAACGCTCTCTACGCGGATTCTCAGCAAGATTTGTACAATTTCTACCGCGACCGCGAAGTTTTCGGACAAGCACTCACATCGCTTGCGGCATCATACCGTTTTGAACTCAGCAAAGATGTGAAATTAAAAACAAGCGCATCGTTTATCCAAGATGACATTCGTTTGGCTTCGCTAACAGGAACAACCATGGGCGGAACTCGCGAAGACCGCTACGGCGCTGCTGCGGTCTTGACGGTGGACAATCTTTGGAAAGGCAATAAACTCGCCGTTGGCGTGGAATATCGCCTTTTCGAGATGGGCAAACAGAATCGTGCCGGAAATAATTTTATTGCCAATGCCATCGGCTTCAATCCTCGCACGATTAACCAGACCCAAACAATGGGCTATCGTCAAAATATCAGCGTGATTTCCGCGTTTGTTGAAGACTTTTTCAGCGTCAATGAGCAGTTGGATATTTTTGCGGCTGCACGTTTTGACAGCCATACAGGTTGGGGAACGAATATCGCGCCCCGCGTTGGAGCGCTGTTTGCAGCATCCAAAGACCTTCGTTTCCGTGCAAGCTATCAAATGGGCTTTCGGGGCGGTGTAGGCTTGGTCTATGGCGGCGGATATCGCAATGATGGGTATTTGAGTTCGACAAATTTTGCTAATATCGAAGCTGCACGCATTCCAGGCGAGCGTAATCGCGCAATAGTACGTCCCGAAATTATGAACAGCATCGAACTTGCTGCGAACGTCAATATCATGCAAAATTTGAAACTGGATGTCGTTGGTTTTTACAATTCCGTCAACGGTGTTTTGGACGTGGGCGTAATTTATCGCGACCGTGTAAACCCGATGAATCCTCAGTCCGGGCAATTTAATATGGTTCCCATCGGCACGGATGTTCCCGGTGATTGGAATGGCTATTGGTTCTTCAAAAATGCTCTCGGCAGTATCAATCAATGGGGCGCGGAGGCAACGCTGTCGTACTCAAGCGATATATTCAATGTGAATTTGAGCCATTCGCTTGTGCAGATTGCATCGGTTTCGACGGAGCAGGACGACGATGCCCGCAAAGGCAACAGTATGTATCTCGCCGAGGATAAAGACACGAAGCGTATCCGCCACAAGGTGTATCCCGAAAATGTTACACGGCTTAATGTTCTGGCAACCCCGTTCAAAGGCTTTGATATTGCGCTTAATGGCGTATTGTATTCCAGTTGGCTTGCGCCTGACGGCTCAGTCGGAAGCGGCGCATTGCTCTTGAATGCAGGCGTAAGCTATGATGTTCTGCCGAATATTGAGCTTTCTGTGAATGTTGCTAATATTGCGAATCAAACCCCGCTTTCTCCGATGAACGCTAATGCCGGTGGTGCAGGCTTACAACCGGGCGCTCCGGCTATTGAACGAACAACATTCTGGGCGCGTTTGCGAGTACACTTCTAAAGCCAGACTTTCTCGCCTAATACAACAAAAAGTGAGCGTTTATGAGGCATTGCCTCGCAAACGCTCACTTTTTTGTTTTTTTGAAATGTTGGACGGACATGGGGAGCGCTCTAACTCAACGCGTTCTATCTCCGCTCCCGTGCTTTGAAAAAGGTGCGAAGTGGTGTGATGTAGGATTCTGCCGTGCCGAGCCGCACCACATCTACGCCGCTTTTGGCAAAAGCGTTTGCCAGCGTCATTTCGTGATTCGTCCACCACGTGCGGTATCCGGCGCGGGCTTCGGGATTAGAAGTGTCCACCCACGCCAAAGCGCCTGTTTCAGCGTCTTGCACACGCATCATCCCCACATCCGGCAATGTTGCTTCGCGCTCATCGAAAATACGAATTGCGACAAGATCGTGTTTTTTGGCGGCAATGCGCAAGGCAGTCTCAAAACCGCTATCTAAAAAGTCGGAAATCAGGAAGGCAATGCTGCGCTTTTTGATAGCGCTCGTGAGGTATTGCAAGGCTTCAGCAATGTTGGTGCGATTGTGCTGTGGCGTAAAATCAATCAATTCCCGAATAATGCGGAGAATATGCGACTTCCCTTTTTTGGGCGGAACAAATTTCTCAATGCGGTCACTAAAAAAAATAAGACCAATTTTGTCATTATTTTGAATCGCCGAGAACGACAAAACGGCGCACAACTCGGTAACGAGATCTTTTTTGAATTGCTTATTTGTACCAAAATCCTTCGAGGCACTTACATCCACAACAAGCATAACGGTCAGTTCACGCTCTTCTTCAAACACCTTCACAAACGGCTCATTGAAGCGGGCGGTAACATTCCAGTCAATCGTGCGAACATCGTCTCCGGCTTGGTACTGGCGCACTTCGCTAAACGCCATACCACGCCCTTTGAAAGCGCTATGGTACTCACCAGAAAAAATCTGGTTCGATAAGCCTCGTGTTTTTATCTCAATGCGGCGGACTTTTTTTAGGAGTTCGGATGCTTCCATGAGGAAAGATGAAGTGTAGTTGTATTGTTACCCGTTAAAATACGCTGACAAGCTCGATTTCAAATATCAACGTCGAATTTGCTGGGATAGAACCTCGTGCTTGGCTTCCGTACGCAAGTAACGACGGTATTCTCAAACGGCGCTTTCCGCCGACTTTCATTCCCGCAACTCCAATATCCCAGCCACGAATCACGCTGCCAGCACCAATGCGGAAAGAAAAGGGATCTGCTCCTGCGACCGTCGCATCAAAGATAATATTATTCGTCAAACGCCCAACATACCGAACATTGGCGGTATTGCCGAACTTTGCTTCTGTTCCTGTTCCCACCGTTATATCCTCAATCACCAAAAGTTCGGTATTCGTTAATCGCACATCATAAATAACCGTTGAGTTTGGCGGAATATTGCGCTCTTGACGGTTCCCATAGGCGAGGCGCGGCGGTACAGTAATTGTGCGCTCTCCGCCAACACGCATTCCGCGTAAGCCTTTATCTAAGCCGGGGATAATCGAAAGATTATCCACCAAAACTTTGGTGGCAACGCTGGATTGGGTAACAGTGCCACTAAGAAGTCGTTCACTCAGAACAATATCAACTTGCGTGACAACAGTAGTGTCCACCGAAATCGTTGCCCCCGTACCAAGCACTCTATCGGTAATAATCAATTCCCCACTTGTATCAAGCGGCGGGTCGGTCGGGAGGCAGGCGGTAAAAGCAGAAGCGCAATAGAGCGCCGCGAAAAATAGTGCAAGACGATATGCGTATTGGCGAGCAGTGCAAATAATACCGTATTGAATGGGCGCAAAGGAAATCATGGTACGAGCAAAAAAATGAATAAAGTGCCTATTAGTGCGGTCTTAGCGCTTTCCTCTTACTCATCATCAGTCATTTCTGCTGCGGGGAGTTCGATGAAAAATGATGCGCCATGGCCATAGTCGCTTTCGCACCAAACCGTGCCGCCCATTGCCTCCGCCATTTTTTTGACGATAGACAAGCCTAAGCCTGTGGAATGTTCGCCGCCGGTTGGTTGTGCAGAAAGACGTGCAAATTTACCAAAAAGTTTTGCTTTATCCTCTTCTGTTAATCCGGGTCCTTCGTCTTTGACTTCGCAACGCACTCGCTTTGTGCCATTCATTGAGCATCGTACCCAAACATTTTTGTTGTGCGGCGAGTATTTAACGGCGTTGGAAATAAGATTGTCCAAAACTTGGATCGTCGCATTTTGGTCGGCAAAAGTGTGAAGCAAGCCCTCTTCCGCCTCAAAATTCAAGACAATATCTTTCGCCTGAGCGCGTTGCAGATAATTATCGCAGAGCGCTTTGACAATCATCGTGAAGTCAAAATCGCAAAGATATACCTTGATTGCGCCGCGCTCAATGGCGTTAATATCCAAGAGATTCGTAATCAATTCAAACATCCGTCCGGCGGAACTGAGAATATCATTCGACAATTCCTTAATCTCGTCGTGGCTGATAGCTGTGTGTTCGTCGTGCAGCACTTTTGCCAACATCCGAATACCAGAGAGTGGATTTTTCAAGTCATGCGCTACGATACCGAGAAACTCATTTTTTTCATTGTCAAGCTCGACCAAGTGTTTGTTCAATTGCGTAATTTCAGCACGAGTGCTTTCGGTTTCGGCAAAAGCAGTCGCCAGATAGGAGTAGGCATAAATATTATCAATCGCCGTAGCAGCATACGTCGCAATGGTGCGCATCATGTCAATCTGATATTTGGAGTACGCATTGATATTGACGCTTTGTACCGTCAAAACGCCAACAGCGCGATTTTTCACGACCAAGGGAAAATAGACTAACGATTGCGCGTGTGCCTCTTCCGCACGAAGGCGCGGCACATATTGGCTATAATCCTTCGGAACATTATTCATCACAATTTCCAGACGCTCATTCATACTTTTCACGGCAAGACTAGTCTCGTCCTCCAAAGAAATCGGAACATGGTAGCTTTGATGACCATTAACCATGAAAAGAAGATACTCAATCGTATTATCCGCATCCCGCGCTACACCTAGCCCGAAGGTCGAAACATCTAAAAGTTCGCAGACGCTCTGGTACATCGCACTCAAGATGGTCTCGTAATCCAGCGTCGAAGTGATTTTCTGCCCCATCGCACTGAGTGTAGAGATGTCTTGATTAATTTTCTGCATTTTATCGTTGAGGTCGCGCAGGGAGTGATTCATTACCTCCATTTCTGCCGCCGCATTCGCCAGACGCGAGTACGAATTGAGGTTGTCAATCGCCACTGCTGCGTATGAGGCGATCGTCCGCAGTATGCCGATATGAATTTCTTCGTAAGCATTGGGCTGGAAGGATTGCACGGTTATCAAACCGATAGGTTCATTTTTGGCGATAAGTGGGAAGTACATTTGCGAGGGGGCTTTGCACTCTTCGGGGCGCAATGTTTCGACATAATTGCGGTATTCTTCAGCGTAGTTCTGCACAATAACTTCTTTGCTATTATCAATAGCCCACACCGCAAAGCTGGTTTTTTCTTCCATCACTGCCGAGGGCATATACTCGAACTTTCCTGCTTCGATGTAGTATTGATACTCGATTTCGCCCCATTCGCGGTAAATAGCTATGCCGAAAATATCCGCCGGCATCAGCTCTTCGATGTTTTTGTGGACGGTGTTCAGAATCGTCTCCAAATCAAGGCTGGAGGTGATACTTTGACCAATTGCACCAAGTTTAACAATATCAATGCTCGGACGTTGCGCGTCAAGCGGAGAGGAAGAAACGGGAGCGCTCATAAAACGGTGAACCAACGGTGAAACATGAAGGAATGAACACAATTACGCTGCATACGAAATAGCCATGAATAACGGCTGGGAAATATACAGAGAAATCAGAGTAAATCCTACACTTTCCATGCCAAACTTTTGAGAAAATATCTTTGGGCAACGATTGGGTATCGGTCGCTATCGGTCATCAATGCAAAAACGGCTCTGGAAGGTCGTTTCCAAAGCCGTTTTTTGGAGAAAATGCCAAAAAATTACGGGCGCACCGTCAACTGCAACGCTCGCGATTGCCCAATAAATAAGCCTATGCCTTCACCCGTCACGTTCCAAAGCGGATTTTGCCCACTATTCCCAAAAGGGCTACCGTTAGGACTGTTGCGAGCTTGGGTTGTGATAAAATTTAGTAAAGCGTCGTCATGCGCAATCACCCGAATTACACTGACGGTTGTTGCCGTCGAAAGCGCGAAAATAATGGGCTTGAACACCGAATCGCCGCGCAAGAAAAATCGTGTTTGCGATTGAATATTCATCGGCATATTCGCAGCGCTTCCGCCAATCAGGGTATTGGTATTCACCGAAATCTGACTTGTTGTTGAAAGGCGGCTCACGGTATCTCGCGCAACAAACGATTCAATGCGGTACGCCTCGCCCTGACGCGCTAACACTGGCACAATCACGGTTGCCAACATCGAAGGTGCAATGCCGGAGGCAGGAAATGAGCGCTCTCGCGGCACAACATACCGAAATGGCTCCGGTCGCCAGACAACACGCGCATCGGCGGAAAGTGTCGGTTCGGCAGGAATTCTCGTTGTTGCGGTGGCTTGTTTGCCATTCCAAGAAACCTGTAAGGTATAGCTCTTGCCAACCTGCGCCGTAAGTCCGGGAGCCTCGTACAGACTGGGCTGGTTAGCAAGATTGAAATTAAGGCTATCTATCGTTGTTGTCGGCACAACGCGTGCTTGCAATCGAAGCGGATACGATGTGCCGTCCACGGTGATTGATGCTTGTGCATTCTCAACACGGCTTCGTTCCACGTTGAACGTGTCCAAAGGCGGCAAGGTGTGCGTGATTTGGATGTTTTTTATTGGCTCACCCCCAATGAGCGACGCATAAATAACGATTTGTTCACGGTGCGTCAGTTCTACACCCGTTACCGTCGTGGGGCGGCAACTTTGCAGCATCCATGCGCCTACAAAGAACGTGACGATGCCGACAAGAGCAATAGAAATACTTCTGAGAAACGATTTCATACAATCAATATCAAAAAGGGTTCAAAAATGTATCGTGGTGGTAATGCAAAAAATCAAAACTTAAAACCAATGCTGAGTGTCGGAATGATACCGAACAGCACCGTTTGTTGGACGCTTGGAATCAAGACATTGGCAGAACGCGCTGTTACGCCTTCCATTGGCACAGGCGCAGTGACGGCTTGTCCATAGCGGACAGTCCATTGAAACGGATTTTGACGGTTGTAGGCGTTGTAAACACTAAGCGCGGCATTGAAAGGAAGATTAAACCACGTGAAAAAGTGCGTGATGTTCACATCAAGTTTGTGGAAATCCGGCAGACGGAAGCCGTTACGCTCGGTGTAGTTCACCCGAACACCCTGAATAAGCGGGTTCGTCTGCTGAATACCACCGACCGTTGGGAAAGAATATTGCGCTGAAGGCATCGTAAATGCTTGTCCGGTGGCAAATGTCCATGTAGCACCAACTTCCCAATCGTCACTGATTTTATACGTGCCAACAAGGGAAATATCGTGGCGGCGGTCGAAACGCGGGAAATATGGCTTGCCGTCGTTCAGTTCAGCAAATGTGCGGGTTGCCCACGAAAGCGTGTACCCAAGCCATCCCGTGAAAGCGCCCATACGCTTTTCCAAGAAAAATTCCACACCGTAAGCATCGCCTACGCCTTCGGTCAAAACGGCTTCCGTCGGCGTGAGCAAGCCAAAAGGCGCATTATCCCTAAACTCGTAGAGATTGCGCATAAATTTATAATAGCCTTCTACGCTGAAAAAATATTCACCATTGAAAAGTTTTGTTTCCGCGCCAAGCACGTACTGAACGGCATTGGCGGGCTTGATATTGTTCGTTGCAGGAAACCACGTATCGGTCGGCAGAGCAACGTCGTTGCGAATAACCAGATGCAAAAACTGATTTGCTACGGCAAAAGCGGCTTTGAAGGACAATTCGTTCAAAATCGTGCCGGGTGTTTCATCCTCGAAAACATTATAGGAAAACGACGCTCGTGGTTCAGGTAAAAAACGGTCTCCACGTTGGAAATACGCCATTCGCAGACCCAAATTTGTTGAAAATTGCGGTGTAATCTGCCATTCATCTTGTGCGTACACCGATGCTTCAAGTGCATCGATGGTGTTGGCAGAGCCTAGCGCGGAAAGCGCCTGTTGGAAAGGAAGGCTTTTGGATTCGACCAGCGTGGTAAAGCGGTGGAAGGTTGCATCAAAGCCAAATTTTACGTTATGCTCTTCTGCCGGAAAATACTGTGCATCGCCGCGTAGCGTGAAATCTCGGATTTGGGAAAATGTTGTGAAGCCAACTTCGTTTGCACCCGACCCAAAACCAATATTGATACCATTGCGATAATCGGTATAAATCGCAGAAAAATTTGTGAAGAGCGAAGGATTCACCACGTGCGCCCAGCGAATATTTGCCGTCGCATTACCCCAATCAATACCGAATTTTAGCGCTGCATCGCCATCTCCTGCTGTCGAGGATAAAACATCATTGCCAAAATAACCACTGGCATAAATGCGGTCATTTTCGGAGATTTTGTAATTGATTTTTGCGTTGACATCGTAAAAATAATAATTGAGGCTGCTTTGGTTGCCGCTAATCGCAGAACTGAGCGCCAAAAGTGGGTCTAAGTACGTGCGCCGCCCCGAAACCATAAACGAAGCATCCTCGCCAATCGGACCTTCGACCGTTGCCCGCGCCGCAATCAAGCTCAAGTTTGCCGTGCCGCTAATTTTTTCTTTTGTTCCTTCTTTCATCGTCAAATCAATAACACTCGAAAGCCGTCCGCCGTATTCTGCCGGAAATGCTCCTTTAATCACGCGCACATCACGAATAGCATCGTTATTGAACACACTCAGAAAACCGCCTAAGTGCGATGGATTATAGACAATCACACCATCCAACAGCGTTAAATTCTGGTCAGGCGACCCACCGCGCACATACAAGCCGCTTGAAAGCTCGCCGCCGGATTTAATACCGGGCATATACTGAAGCATTCGGAAGACATCCGCCTCGCCGCCAATCGTGGGAAGTTTGCGCACCATCTCTGCTTTCAGCGAAACGGCACTGATGCTGGCGGTGGATTTCGTTTCGCGGTCAGCTTGGACGGTTACCTCTCCGGCGCTGACATTTGCTTGCTTCATGGCAATATTGACGCGAATACTCGCATCTGCTTTATCAATAACGATGGGCTTGACAAATGTTTTCAACCCGACACCGCGAACAATCAAGAACCATGAGCCTTGTGGCACTCCGGCAATC
>JAAFHM010000336.1 GCA_013298375.1 Ignavibacteria bacterium
ATCCGGTGGCTTCCCAGTAGCGATTATCGGCTTTTTGTGCCAATTCGATTCCGCGTTGGATGTATTTTTGCGCAAGGTCGTAATTACGGGCTTCGCGGTAACTGCTGCCGAGTTTTAACGAGCGCTGCGCCTCCTCAAGCATTGCCTTCGGAGAGCCTAGGCGCACCACCGAAAGCGGTCGTGCGGTTGTTCGCGGTTGCGCGGGAGGGCGAGCCGTCGGCGGACGAGAGGTAGTGGGGCGCGGCGGTACACGGCGTGGTGCTTGCGCGATTGCCTCAGTTGTTCTGCCCGTCAATGCGCCTTCGCAGAATTCAACAACACACAACACAAGTGTTATTGCGGCATAGCGAGTAAATTGTTGGAAATTCATAACATCAATCCTTGATGGTCATTTCTTTGATGAAGATTCAGGCGTTCTTGTAGAACCGTCTTTTTACTGCGTTGGCAAGAACGCCTACGCTGTCAAAGCCAGATTTTATGCTGTAAGGCAGCGATTGTTGCCCGTGTCTGACAAAAGTTTGCAATTATTTTTTCCCAACCAAAAAGCAGAAATATGCGCCTTCGGATTCGCACTCGTACATCGTAACCAAAAATGTATGAACACCGCCGTACTCGTTGTTCCACGCCACTTTTGCGAGTGCTTCTCGCGTGTTGGATGGGCGATTGCGGAGTGCCTCGTCATTGCTGATGCTGCCCGATGCGCTGGTATTGCTGTTGTCTGCCGGACGTTGTTGTGGCTGCGTCTGGGTCGAATCGCTTGTTGAGCGGCTTCCAGCGCTTTCGTTATTGGTGTTCGCGGTGCTGTTCGACGGTGCCGGGTTCGGCATAACACCCGTAAAACGAATATCTTTTCTTTCCAAGACCACGCCTTGTTGATTGATAATCCGCACGTCAATATCTCGTGCTTTCGGGGCGCAGCCGTCGCCAATGATGACATATTGTCCAAGCGGCATCGTGACATCAATTTTTGCCGATTCGCCGCGCTTCAAATAGCCCACAATGACTGTTCCATCCACCCGTGCGCCACCGCCCGTAATGCGAACATCGCGTGTTGAAAAATCTATCGGAGCGTAACCATTCAGCCACAGCGTGCTTTCGCGGTAGCGGGCGATTGCCTCCAAATCACGCTTGCAATCGCTCATATCCACCGACATTGGGCTTTTGAGTGACATTCCCTGATTATATGCTGCTTGGTTCGATACTCCCGGATTCGGCGCAAGACCTGATTCTAACTGGCGGATACGAGCCTCTAGATCATTGATGCGCGTCATCAAAACGCGATTTTCATCTTGTAAACGGCGATTTTCGTCTTGAATACGTGCATCTGGCGGCGGTGCGGGCATACCACGCATACCGACAGGAGCGCTACCACCCTGCTCCACATCAGCAATAACGCTACGCAAAACTTCGTCGCTGCCTTGATTATTGCGCATCGTCACAACTCGGTCATAGAGCGAAGCGGCTGTACGCAAGTATTCAAGCGCCATTTGGCGGTCGCCCATATCGCGGTAGAGCAGCCCCAAATATTCGTAAGCAGTGGCTTCCCAATACGCATTGCGGTTGCGCAGCATATCTAAACCTTTTTTGAGATAGGTTTGTGCGAGGTCGTAATTACGGGCTTCGCGGTAGCTATTCCCCAGTTTGAGGTAGCGCACACCGAGGTTATCCACCGTGGTCGTTCCGCGACGTGGAACGGAGGTCGGCGCATTGCCCGCTTCAACAGGGCTTTGGGCGTACAGTCTGGGTGCGAGAGGGGAAAGGGTAAGACCGCAAGCGGTCATTGCCGTGAGAGCGCTTTGCACGATTGCGGTATGCAGCGTCTTCATGGGTATTTCTCCGAAAATGTGAAAAGTGAGTGTGTTACAAGCAGTTTAAAGCATGATATTGACGTATTTCTCTGAGAAATCACGGTTTACGAGTCTGACTTTGTGAAAAAGCAAATGCCGTGCCAAATCGTAATTTCTTCCAATAAAGCGCAATTAGAGAAAAGGAAATGAACGAAAAAAATGAAAAAATTTTCCGTAGATTTGTTTGACGATTTCGTGATTGGTCAGGTATGTTGAACGATGTCGCATTCGCCCCTTTATCAAGGGGGCGAATGAGTGAAGCGTCCTTCCCGCCTTCTCATTTGGAGAACTGAGCAGCCTTGTCCCTTTGTCAAGTGGACGAATACTTGCTTCCCCATGTACACCTGACCAATTTACCCTTCATTCCCCATCTCAAACCCCGACATTATGCCCGACTTCCAACTCGTTTCCCATTACAAACCCACTGGCGACCAACCCGAAGCCATTCGCCAACTCGTCGAAGGCGTTGAGCGCGGCGACAGGCATCAAACCTTGCTCGGCGTGACGGGTTCGGGAAAAACCTTCACCATGGCAAATGTGATTGAAAAGACGCAACGCCCGACGCTCATTATTTCGCACAATAAAACTCTCGCAGCACAGTTGTATGCGGAGTTTAAGCAGTTTTTTCCCCACAATGCCGTCGAATTTTTTATCAGCTACTACGACTACTACCAGCCCGAGGCATACGTGCCGTCCAGCGACACCTACATCGAAAAAGATTTTGCTATCAATGACGAAATTGACCGCCTCCGCCTACGCGCTACAAGTGCTTTGGTGGAGGGTCGGCGGGATGTGATTGTGGTATCGTCGGTGTCGTGTATTTATGGTTTGGGGCGCAAAGAATCGTTCCAGCAAATGCTCATGGCACTGCGGAAAGGAATGCGCATTGACCGCCAGCAGATGATTCGCCGTCTTGCCGATATGTACTACTCGCGCAATGATTTCGAGTTCGGACGCGGCACATTTCGGGTGCGCGGCGATGTGATTGACATCATGCCCGCTTACGAAGACAGCATTGCCATTCGTGTGGAACTTTTTGGTGATGAAATTGACCGTTTGTCTATTATTACGCCGATTGACGGCAAAGTCGTTGATACGCTGGAGGCTACGACGCTCTATCCAGCGCGGCTTTTTGCCAGCACGGAAACGGAAGTCGAGCAGGCAATTTTGCTGATTCAAAACGAACTCCGCGACCGTTTGAAGGAACTCTACGATGCCAATAAACTTTTGGAAGCGCAGCGTTTGGAGCAGCGCACGATGTTCGACCTTGAAATGATGCGGGAAGTTGGCTACTGCTCCGGCGTGGAGAATTATTCCATGCACCTTTCGGGGCGCACCTTTGGGGAGCGCCCGACGTGTTTGCTGGACTATTTCCCGGAAGACTATTTGCTGGTGGTGGATGAAAGCCATGTGACGCTGCCCCAAGTTCGCGCCATGTACACCGGAGACCGCGTGCGCAAAGGCACACTCGTGGAACACGGATTCCGCCTACCTTCGGCAATGGAAAACCGTCCACAGCGTTTTGATGAATTTAACGAAGTTGCGCACCAGTTTGTTTACGTCAGCGCTACGCCCGGCGATTATGAATTGGAGCAGTCTGGTGGGGTCGTTGTGGAGCAGGTGATTCGTCCGACGGGTCTGCTCGACCCGGAAATCAGCGTGCGTCCGATTAAAAATCAGGTGGACGATTTGCTAAATGAAATTCGCATCCGTCAGCAAAAGAAAGAGCGTGTGCTGGTAACGACGCTCACCAAGCGCATGGCAGAGGATTTGACGGATTATTTACGCAATTTGAATGTGGAAATAGCCTACATCCATTCCGACGTGGACGCACTGGAACGGGTAGAGATTTTGCGGGATTTGCGCTTGGGCAAATACGAGGTGTTGGTGGGAGTGAACCTGCTCCGCGAAGGTTTGGATATGCCGGAGGTGTCGCTTGTGGCGATTTTGGATGCCGACAAAGAAGGCTTTTTGCGGAGCGAGCGCTCGTTGCTTCAAACCGCCGGAAGAACGGCGCGAAACGCCGAAGGTTTGGTGATTCTCTATGCCGATAAAATCACGAAATCCATGCAAAAACTCATGGACGAAACCAATCGCCGCCGCGCTTTGCAAGTGGCATACAACACCAAACACGGCATTGACCCCAAAACGGTCTATAAATCGTTGGAAGAAATCCTGCAAGGCACATCCATTGCGGACATCAATGCCAAACGTACCGAAAAGCGCCGTGTGGCGGAGCTTGCCGATATTCAAAAGAAAACCGCTCCGATTCTCAAACTCATGTCGCCGGAGCAGCGAAAAAATCTGACCGAACAACTCCGCGAAGAAATGAAAAATGCCGCCCGCGACCTCGACTTCGAGAAAGCCGCCGAATTGCGGGATGAAATCAAGCGTTTGGAAGATGCCGAAACGATGACGGCGGGCGCGAAAGCGGCGTAAGTGCAGAAACTATTGAAGCGCTTTCGGGCATTGTAGAATGAGGCTCAACAACAAAAAAAATGAAATTTTCCATTCCAATACATCGGTTTTTCTATGAAAACTCCTTTTGACATTATCACCGCAAACGTGCGGGCAATGTCTCTGTATCTCGTTTTGTTTTTGTCTTTTGACTTTGCACAGGCTCAAGGTATTCGGTGGGAGCAGACGAATGGTCCGTATGGAGGGAACATTCACTGTTTTGTAATAAACGGCACTACTCTTTTTGCCGGGGCAAGAGGTGGAGCCTTTCGCTCTACCGACAATGGCACGTCATGGCAAACAAGCGGATTGGCGAATATATTTGTCTTATCACTTGCTGTGAGCGGCAGCACGATCTTTGCCGGGACACAACAAAAGGGAGTCTTTCGCTCTACCAACAACGGCGCATCGTGGCAACAAATGAGTAGCGGATTGACGAATTTTCATATCTTGTCACTCGCCGTGAGCGGCAAAACACTCTTTGCCGGGACAGATGTCGGTGGAGTCTTTCGCTCTGCGGACAACGGTACATCGTGGCAACAAATGAGTAACGGATTGATGAGTACAAATGTCTGGTCACTCACTCACAATACTCGTTCTTGGTTATCGGACTCCGACGTTTTTCTTTGCCGGTCTTGGCATCAAGATATCGGAGAGTTTTCTCGACCAATTCATAGCCAATAGGCAGATTTCCACGCTCGGTACGGTAGAACACGGTCAGAAAATTGATCCCTTTGACGTTCCACCCTATGCAGTGGTCATAGTGCCAGCAAATGAGGGTATTTTCATCGGTGTACGGCTTCTCTTCAATGCTGTCATCAACAATGAGGACACCATCCTCCGAAGCGATTTCCCGCACCAATGACTTGACCTTGAGGCAAAATTCTTTGCTGGTTTGCCGTTTGCTGGAAAGCATTCGACTTATCGCATCGTGGCTGACACGACCGTCAAGCAGACTGGATAAACCGGTGGCTGTTGTTGCGCCAAAGGAACTCAGTAAATAATCGCTGTACAAGTCCAATAATTCTGGTTTCATGGCAGTTTCCATGATTGGTGAATATTCCGTATTTCAACGATAAATCTACGAATTTTCCTTGCCACTGCGTAAGGTGAGTTATGTAAGTGTTGCAAGCGCAGTTTTCAAACCACGTACCTTTATAGAGCATGGAAGCCCGAAATACGGTCGTTGGTTGTACCGATGACCATGCGTAACAGTGGCATTCGTGATATTGAAAATGTTC
>JAAFHM010000339.1:0-2976 GCA_013298375.1 Ignavibacteria bacterium
AGCCCCAATCCCACAGTACGCACGTTCCCGGACTGCGAAACCGCTCCCAATGGGCGCTGTGAACCGAAAAAGCCGGAGTGCCGCCCGCAATCACCATCGGCGGAGTACCATGCCAAGCCGTGATTTCTTTGCAGAGCGCCTCAACGTCGCGGAAGCCTGATTCTATCGTACTTTTGCGTTCATCAAAACTTGTTTGACGAATATGCCCGTCGTAGGCGTGCAAGCCGTGAAGTCGCAGGTGGGGCAGCGCGGCAATATGCTTGTACAAGGCAAGAGTGCTTGCGCCGAGCGGTGTGCCGGAACGATTCATACCGTTATTCACATCCAAAAGCACGTCGCTATTTGCCTCGTGCGCCGCAAAAAAATCGCTGTGTTGCTGTGCTGTGTGGGCGTTGTCGAGTAGTGAAGCAAAAAATACGTCGGGGTATTGTTGCTTGAGAGCAAGCAGTCGTGCGGTTTTTGGGGGAACAAGTTGATGCGCAATCACCACATATTTCGCCCCAGTCATCGCCAGCATTTCTGCCTCGGCAATCGTCGCACACTTGAAGCGCGAAATGCCCGCTTGTAGCATCATTTCGACAACGGCGGGCGTTTTATTGGTCTTGATGTGCGGTATCAGGCGCTCTGTTCCATGCGAACGCTCAATCATTCGTGCGATATTGCGTCGTACTCTATCCGCATACATGAGAAGCGAAGGAGAATCAAGCGTGTCAACGTTGTGGATGGTGTACCAATCGGAGGTCGCCTCTGGAGTAGTCATTATTATTGAATGTCTGCGTGAAAAATATCTTCAACCTTGAGCGGCTCGCGCAAAAAACGATTCGTCAATACTTCCCCTTCATGCCGCACAAAACGGCGCTCTTTCGTGCAAACAGTGATACTCTCGTTTGCCGGCTCGACAATCCAACATTCTTCCACGCCGCTTTCCAACATACCTTGGCACTTTTTGACCATCGCGCCGATGGTTTGTCCGGGGCTGATAATTTCAATGGCTATCAGGGGTGGTAGCTCATCAGCAAAAGTTTCTGCAAATAATATTGGTGGAATAACGGGGTAAATACTCACATCCGGAGTATAACGCTGGGTTATGCCCTTGAACGTAACGGGCGGAAAAATTTCTAAATTCTCCGCAAGATGTGCGGTGAAAATTTTTATTAGGCGGCGTTGCAGCCAGCCGTGCATTCGTGTTGGCATTTCGTCGTCCTCCTCTTCTTCGGCAAGTGATATTTCATGTTCCAGCTCAAGAACATCGTCGTCATATTCTTCGTAAGCCATAGCCGTTCTCCATTCTGGTAATGATAATGAGGTTATTGGAAATAGCAATCTACAACCAAAAGCGCTTTCCTGCAAGCGCGGAAGAGCGCATATTTGGTCAATCGCATGAGTTTTTGGGAATGGCTTAAAACCTCAGTATTCCAAACACTAGTTTGCAAACCATTGTTCAACAGAGCAAGGTTTGATGCGGGGTTGAAATTTTCAGGTGATTGCCTGACGATTTATCCTTTCACCAATGGAAGACGTTCTCCGTTCCATCCGGGAAAAAGTTTCGTGCTGTCGGCAATACCAAGATGTTTAGTGGAAATTTCGGCGAAAATAGCACGGAAGTCCGTCGTTACGGGGACATCACGCCCATCGGCAAGGTTTTCCGGTGCAAGAAGTGGCAAATTGCCATGCACCTTGCCGCCATCCAGATGATTACCCAAAACAAATAAACACGAACCGCGCCCATGATCCGTTCCGCCGGAGCCATTCTCTCGAACAGTGCGCCCAAATTCGGTCATCGTCATGAGAACAACATCGTTTTGATGTGCTTCAATATCGCGCCAAAATGCGTCAATCGCGTCGGCTAAATCCTGCGCTCTTCGTGCAAATGTGCCTGCGGCGGTGCCTTGTTGTACGTGCGTATCCCATCCGCCAGATTCAGCAAAGGCAATTTCCAAACCAACATTAGCTTTAATAAGCTGGGCGATTTGCTTCAAACTGTCGCCAAGCGGCGAAGCTGGATAATTTACCCCTTTTGCAGGTGTGTAGCTTTTGAGGTTTGCCTCGGATAAAATTTTCATTGCATCAAAACTCTCTTGACCAGCACCGCGCAAGATTTTCTGCGATGTTTGTTCATACAGCGCTTCAAATCCCTTGCCGGAACTATTTGCCAGCGCCAGTGTTGACGCATTATTCCCGCCGCCGGCAACCCGTACTCCAAAATCTTCCAAACGAGCAATAGCTAACGCTGGAGCGTCGCCATAGAGCGAGCGGGGCATGGCGGAAGTCATCGCAACGCTGCTAAAGGGCGTAACGTCTGCTTTTGAAGCACTGTGCAGAAGGCTACTGGCGCGGTTAAGCCAGCCGGAAGGCGTACCTTTGCGGTCGGGAGTACCGGTCTCCATGTAATCTTGTGCGTCAAAATGGGAGCGTGTGGTGTTCGGCGACCCCATGCCATGCACGATTGCCAGCCGTTGTTCGCGGTAAAGACGCTCAAAAGCACCAAGCGAAGGGTGCAGTGCGAATTTGCCATCAAGATCAATCAACTGCCCTTTATTTTTGCCGATGCTCATTGCCAGACGAGGACGCGATGTTGCCAGATGAGGGTCAGCGAAGGGCGTAACAGCCATCAAGCCATCCATAGCGCCGCGTTGGAAGATGGTAACAAGTGTTTTTCGGCTTTTGAACGGGGTCTGTGTGACCGAGGCAGCCGCACGGGTCAGAAAAAGCGGCGTTCCCGCCCCTCCAAGTGCGACAACCGCCATGCCGCTTGATTTCAGGAATGTTCTTCGGTTTATCATGGTTCAATCTCCGTTGGATGGTCAATCTGTTTTTTCGTTAGACACGGCACCACGCCGAAAGATTCATCGCAGAGGAAGATACTCGTTTTTGCGGTGTTGGCAAAAAAAAACCGCTTTGGCAGATAGTCCAAGAGCGGTAGTGCAGGGCATAGACGAAATCGTATTAGGCCGACGACAAGGAAAATGTCACCCA
>JAAFHM010000339.1:2986-5530 GCA_013298375.1 Ignavibacteria bacterium
AATAAAAACGCCGTCAAAAGAATCAATCCTACGGCAAAGTGCGATTGTAAGCGCTGTCGGGGCGGCGGCATCGGCTCGTGATAGCCTTTGGGGGCAAGCGGCTGTTGTTCGGCAGTATCGGCAAGAGTTGGTATCATGGTGAATCTCCAAGAATCATGCGTTTTGAGGCATTGAATTACTCTGTTTACCAATGGCTTTGAGTGTGGAGATACGATAGCAACAAGAGGAAAGTTGCAATAAAAAAACATGATGCTTCTTCTTGCTTGATACGAAAAAAGTATTGGTACATCGTGCGGGAATGATGTATTTTCAGGATGTTTACCGCTCATTTTTCTTTTTCTTTGAGAACATTCTATGTCCGAAATACTTGCACCCGCAAACACCACAGAGCCGCATATTTCCTCACTCCATACGGAACATTTGGTCAAAATCTACAAACAACGAAAAGTTGTGCAGGGCGTGTCGCTGTCAGTCAAACAAGGTGAGGTCGTGGGGCTTCTGGGACCAAACGGGGCGGGCAAAACGACCTCGTTTTACATGATTGTTGGCGTGGTGCGCCCAAGCGAGGGAAAGGTCTTTTTGGACGACACCGATATTACCAAAGTGCCAATGTACAAGCGGGCGCGGCTGGGATTGGGTTATTTGCCCCAAGAGGCATCGGTTTTTCGCAAAATGACGGTCGAAGAAAATATTTTAGCGGTATTGGAATTGCAAAACCTCAAAAAATCGGAACGAAAGGAGCGATTGGAGCAGCTTTTGGAGGATTTAAGTATTACCCATATTCGCAAAAGCAAAGGTTTTATGCTCTCCGGCGGAGAACGTCGCCGTTGCGAAATAGCACGTGCGCTCTCAACAAACCCCAAGTTTATCTTGCTGGATGAGCCTTTTGCGGGCATTGACCCGATTGCAGTGGAAGAGATTATCGGTATTGTGCGATCGCTCCGGCATCGTGGTATTGGAGTGCTGATAACCGACCACAATGTTCACGAAACGCTCTCCATTACTGACCGCGCATATATTTTGATTGATGGCAATGTCTTTTATTCCGGCACCGCCGAATCTATTGCCGAGAATGAGGAAGTCCGTCGGCGCTATTTAGGTGCGACCTTTAAACTGGAGCGATATGGCGAATAGCGGACAAAACGGGCGTTCTCAGGGAAAGGCAACCGTCCCGACTTCCATAAATTTTCCTCCGGCAATGCGCCAGATAATGTAGGTTCCGTGCGTAACATCGCCTTTGGCATCAAATTCCACCGGACCGCTTGCTCCCTCGTAGTTGATGGCTTTTCCTTGTTTGAGAGCATCTTTTGCTTTCGCAAATTCCCCAACGTTCACAATCACGCTTCCTTTACCTGCACGAGAAATGGAGGGCATTTGTTTGGCAATCTCGGTGGGCTTTAGTGAAGCGGCTTTTAATGCAGCAAGGGCGAAGGTGTAAATCGCATCATAGCTTGTGGCGGCGTAGGAATTCGTTGCCTCCACATCCAGCAAATTTGCCAGAGAAATATTCGCAAGGTCGGAGGTTTCGGCGCTGCGCTGGCTGAACTCTTTGAACTTTGCAAAAAATGTGTCATAATTTGCATACTTCATCGGGTGAACATAGGATAAACCCTCCATGCCTTCAATCATTGGCAGGTCTGCTGATAGCAAAAAATCGTTGTTATAGTTGCCATTGCAGCCGAAGATAAACGGTTTGTAGCTCGCCGTCACATAGCCTTTGGAATCATTTATAATTTTTGCACCATCGTCGTTGTAACTCACCAAATAAATAGCCGATGGCTTTTGTGCATAGAGCGAATCCAATTTTGCCTTAAAATTGAAGGTATCGTAAGAAGCGACATCGGGATAAGCAATGGAAGCAACAATTTTTCCACCCGCTTTTTGAAATGATTTTGCGAACGAAGCAGCTAATGCCGATCCGTAGGCGTTGTTAATCGCAATGATTCCAACGGTTTTGTGCTTTTTCTTTTGCAGAAGGTCTGCCGCGACGTGCGCCTGAAATATATCGGAAGGAATCGTGCGCCAAACCAAATTATTATCAACAACATCGCCAATACGCGGAGAAGATGATGCCGCCGTCATCAGCATCACACCTTTGGAAACGGCTATTTGAGCAGCACGGAGCGTATTGCCGGAGCCACTCCCTGATATAATGCACGTCGCCCCGGCAGCAATGAGCCTATGAATGGTACTATCCATATTTTGCACGTCTTTGGAGTCACCGTATTCGACTTGTATGGCAAGATTTTTTCCATTGATTCCCCCAGCAGCATTGATTTCTTCCACTGCCATACGCATACTACGCACCGACGATACGCCCGATGGCGTTGCTGCGCCCATCGAAATACCAATCAGAATAGTATTTGCCTCGGTAGTTTGTGCTGTGCTGAAAGAAACGGACAAACAAGAGATGATAAGTGTGCTTATCGTAAGGTAATAGTGTGAAAAGCGCATGATAACTGAGGGAAAAATGAAGAAATACATCATCGTACAAACAACAAGAGGATATTGCTGATAAACGCAATACCCTCTTGGAGTAAACAT
>JAAFHM010000044.1 GCA_013298375.1 Ignavibacteria bacterium
TTATGCCCAATCTCAACCAACTTCCCGAATGGAGCGCTCTTCAGCGCCATTTCGACGCAATCCGCCACAAACACTTGCGCGAGATGTTTGCCGAAAATCCACGTAGATTCGATGAACTCTCGTTTCAATTCAACGATATTTTTGTCGATCTCTCGAAGAACCGCATCACCGCCGATACGATAAGCCTTTTGACGAATCTCGCAAAAGCCACCAACGTTGAAGCAAAGCGTGATGCGATGTTTGCGGGCGAACTCATCAATTCCACCGAAGGGCGTGCTGTACTGCATACCGCCTTGCGCAATCGCTCCCAAAAGCCCGTGATGACAGGTGGTAAAGACGTTATGCCCGATGTCCTAGAAGTGCTGGGGCGCGTAAAAACCTTTGCCGAAGAGATTCGGACGGGTAAGCGCAAGGGCTACACAGGATTGCCGTTTTCGGATGTCGTGAATATCGGCATCGGCGGTTCGGATTTGGGTCCGAAGATGGTCGTTGAAGCGCTTAAATCCTATGGGCGTTCACCCTTTGGCAATCGCGGATTGAAGGTGCATTTTGTCTCGAATGTCGATGGAACCCATATCGCCGAAACGCTGCGGGTTGTCAACCCCGAAACGACGCTGTTTATCATTGCATCGAAGACCTTCACCACACAAGAAACTATGACGAATGCTCAAACGGCGCGTGAATGGTTTCTGAAAGAAGGGCGCACCGAACATGATATTGCGCGGCATTTCGTTGCCGTTTCCACGAATAGCAAAGCCGTCAGTGCTTTCGGAATTGATACGGGCAATATGTTTGGCTTTTGGGATTGGGTTGGCGGGCGATTTTCGCTGTGGAGCGCTATTGGAATGCCGATTGCACTGGCGATTGGTGCGGAGAATTTTGACGCACTCTTGCAAGGCGCGTACGAAATGGACGAGCATTTCCACACCGCTCCCATCGAGCGCAATTTGCCAATACTGATGGGCTTACTGGATGTTTGGTACACGAATTTTTTTGGTGCCGAATCACACGCTGTTTTGCCGTATGACGAGTATTTACGCTATCTTCCAGCGTATTTGCAGCAAGGCGAAATGGAGAGTAATGGCAAGAGCGTCCAAATCACGGGTGAAGCGGTGGACTACCAGACCAACGAGGTTCTCTGGGGCGAAGCCGGCACCAACGGGCAACACGCTTTTTATCAACTCATTCATCAAGGCACAAAGCTGATTCCGTGTGATTTTATCGCGCCTGCCATTTCACACAATCCCGTTGGTACGCCTTCGGGAGACCATCACCGCAAGTTACTTTCCAACTTTTTTGCACAAACCGAAGCACTGATGGTGGGCAAAACCACCGACGAAGCCCGCGCCGAACTGAAAAAAGAAGGAAAATCACCCGAACAAATAGCCGCACTCACACCGCACAAAGTCTTTGCCGGAAACAAACCAACGACCTCCATTCTTTGTAAACAAATCACGCCGCGCACGCTCGGAAGCCTCATTGCGCTGTACGAAAACAAAATTTTTGTCAAAGGTGCGGTATGGAATCTTAATGCCTTCGACCAATGGGGTGTAGAACTCGGCAAACAGCTTGCAAACCGCATTCTGCCTGAGCTTCAGACCACCGACACTATTTCTTCTCACGATGCTTCGACCAATGGCTTGATAAATTGGTGGAAGGCGGCGGCGAAGTAGTGACTGTATGCGGATTCTTTCGCAAAAAGTATCGGCAAAATTCCACAAAAAGAGTATTTTGCACTTCTATTTGTAATAACCATTTTTCCCCATTTTTACCCTATCGCTGCTATGCCACAACTGATTTTGCTTCGTCACGGACAATCCCAATGGAATCTTGAAAACCGCTTCACCGGCTGGGTGGACGTAGAACTCTCCGCCAAAGGCGAGGAAGAAGCCCGTGCTGCGGGCGAGCTTCTGAAGCCGTTTCAGATTGATATGCTCTTTACCTCTGTGCTGAAGCGGGCTGTGAACACCGCAGAACTTGCACTGGGCGCTGCCGGAAAATCAAACATTCCCACCGAGCGCAGCGAAAAGCTCAACGAGCGGCACTATGGCGATTTGCAGGGATTGAACAAAGATGACATTGCAAAGCAATATGGCGACGCGCAATTGAAAATCTGGCGACGCAGCTACGACGTTCCTCCACCGAATGGCGAATCGCTCAAAAACACTCAAGAACGCTGCATTCCCTACTACAAAGACGTAATCGAACCCAAACTCCGCGAAGGCAAAAATGTGATGATTGCAGCGCATGGAAACTCGCTTCGCTCTATCGTCATGTATCTTGACAACCTCACGCCGGAAGAGATTTTGGAAGTGAATATCCCAACGGGCGTTCCGGCATTGTATGAATTGGATAGTTCGCTGAAGGTCGTCAGTAAGCGGTATTTGGCGGAATTTAGCAATGCACATTAAGGCTTGTGAATCTTGCATTTATGGACTGATTTCAAACTATTCTTATCGAAGCAATGCCACTCGCTAACCCCGCAGAACAAGCAGCAAGCGTCCGTTTGCTCATTGGCATCGTCAGTATCCTTGGCGGAATTGCCTCAATAGGATTGGCGATACCTCTTATTCGCGGCAAAATACCGATGAACAACATTTATGGAGTGAGAATCCCCAAGTCCTTTAGTTCTGAGGAGAATTGGTATAAAATCAACACCTACGGTTCAAAAATTATGATTGTGTTGTTTTCACTTCCGCTCATACTTTTTGGTGTTGTGTGTTTGTTCCAGCCTTTCAGCACGGTCAATACACTGATTTTTACTTTTCTTTCGGTGATTACCGTTTCAAGCGTTCTTTGTATCTCCCTTATTTTTCAATTTGGTAAGAAGTTGAGCTAAATCATTACTTGAGGAATAACCATGCTCTCAGACCCAATCATCGAAGAACTTCACGCCATCCGTGAAGCTCATGCCGCAGAATATAATTACGACCTCAAAGCTATTGTCGAGGCTCTCCAACGTGAAGAACGGTTAAGCGGTAGAAAATTCCTCAGCATTGGCGATTTACAGCATTTGCCCGAAGAACAACAAACCAATACACAGCCCCTCCAACCTTGATCAACACTCGCTTCATGCTACAACGCACCTTACGAATCATTCTTGTTTGCCTTGCCCTTCAAAGCATTGTTGCAAGCGGTGTATTTGCTCAGACCAAGCAATCACCGGTCTTGGAGGCAATGCAAACCGAAATGCAGCGCACGATGACGAATCTGAAAACCGAGCCAAATCCGCCCTATTTCATCTCCTACGCCATCACCGAAACGCAATATGTTACGCTGACGGCATCGTTTGGAAAAATCGTCATTGACGATTCCAACCGCACACGGACGCTGGATGTGGAGGTGCGCGTCGGCAATTACGACCTCGATAACAAACGCCAAATTCGCGGCACGAACTTCGAGATGGGCGGTTTTTCGCGGGGAGCGTCGGTTCCTTTGGATGATGATATTGGTGCGATTCGCACTGCCATTTGGGCAACGACCGACAGGCAGTACAAAGCAGCAGCAGAGCGCTATTTGAAAGTCGTCAGTAACCGTGCCGTCAAGGTAAAAGAAGAGGATTCGTCGGGCGATTTTTCCAAAGAAAAACCCGCGGCGTACTCGGAGCCGCTGCAAAAATTGGTCGTCAATTCCGACGCATGGCGTGAGCGTTTACGCCGCCTTTCGGCACTTTTTAGCAGCGACCCCAAAATCTACTCCGGCGAAGTCTATTTCCGTGCGGAAGTGATTCACCGCTATTTTGTGAACAGCGAAGGCACTGTCATTCAAACCAGTGATTCCTACGTCCGCGCCTTTGCGCAAGGGCGCACCAAAGCTGATGACGGGATGTCGTTGCCGCTTTTCCGCAGCTATTTTGCGTTTGCGGCGGACAGTCTGCCAAGCGAAGCCGTGATGCGTAAAGAAATCCTCGAAATGACAACGCTGCTGGCGAAACTCCGCACTGCGCCACTCATGGAGACGTATTCCGGTCCGGCGATTTTGTCCGGCGAGGCTTCGGGCGTGTTTTTTCACGAGATTTTCGGGCATCGTATCGAAGGGCATCGCCAGAAAGACGTAAATTCCAGCCAAACCTTCAAAAACCTTGTCGGAGAGCGCATTCTACCGGAATTTATTGATGTAGAATTTGAACCCGCCTTGCGTTCATTGGCAGGGCAAAACCTTGCCGGATATTTCAAATTCGACGACGAAGGCATTCCGGGACAAAAGGTAACAACCGTGAAAAATGGCGTGTTCCGCGAATTTCTCATGTCTCGCGCTCCGATTGACCAAATGCCTAATTCCAACGGACACGGGCGGCGGCAAGCGGGTTTCCCCGTCGTTGCACGGCAATCAAATTTGCTTGTGAAAGCTGCGAAAACTGTTCCTTTCGATACGCTGCGCACGATGCTCCGCGCTGAGTGCAAGCGTCAAGGCAAGGAATATGGCTTGTATTTCGTTGAGATTCAAGGCGGCTTCACCTTCACGAACCGCACCATGCCTAATGCGTTCAATGTACTACCGCTTCTGGTCTATAAAATTTTCACCGATGGTCGCCCCGACGAGGTTGTACGCGGTGTGGATTTGATTGGTACGCCGCTCACCACCTTCAAACAAATTACAGTCGCCGGAAACGATATGGGCGTGTTCAATGGCGTTTGCGGCGCGGAATCAGGCGGCGTACCGGTTTCCGCCTCGTCGCCTAGTTTGCTGGTGAACGTGATAGAAGCACAGAAAAAAGCAAAATCGCAAGCAAAGCCGCCTATTTTGGGCTTTCCGACCGAGCCAGGTAAGACAAATTGAAAACCTTCATTCGATGAGGACAATTATGCCGAATGTAGCCAACGATGATGAAACACAAGAATATACGCCGCGCACAGCAACATTTATCGAAGAGCGCGAATATACCATTCCACTTCCCGACACCCGCAATCTTGTTACGGAGGATGATACTCCTGTGGACAATCTCTATTCTGCCAAAGCACAGCGTTTGCTTGTTGAGCCGCTCTACGCCTTATGGAACGGGGATGGGCGCGATTTTCTTGCCTGCTCCAATGTTGGCATTTACTACGGCGTTCATCAATCGGCGATTGTGCCGGACGCATTTTTGAGTATGGACGTGCAAGAGCCACGCGGTTGGTGGGATTTCGAGCGGCGCTCCTATTTCACGTGGGAATTTGGCAAGCCGCCGGATGTGGCGATTGAGATCGTTTCCAATACCAAAGGCAACGAACTTGGCTCAAAACTGCGTGATTATGCAAAAAACTTTGTCCGCTATTACGCCGTTTTCGATCCCCAAGGCTACTACAAAAAAGCCATGAATGGCGAGCCTTTCCTGCTCTACGGTCTAAATCGGCATGGCATATATGAGCCGCTCCGCGACTTTTATATGGAAGAGATTGGCTTAGGGCTTAGGCTCTGGACGGGCTCACATGAAGGCATCGAAGACACATGGCTACGCTGGTGCGATGAGCGTGGGAATGTGATTTTGTCGGGTGCGGAAGCAAGTCGTGTGGCGCGGGAGGAGATTTTAGTGCAGCGAGAAGAGATTCTTTCGCAAAAGAGAATCGTTGAAACCGAGCGTGAACGCAATGAAAAACTTGCCGCGAAACTTCGTGAACTGGGTATAAACCCTGATGAAATCTAAATATTTGGAAGAAAATTCTCAATCATTTTTTCACCTTCATTCCCCAAAACGCTGATGTCCACACGCATTGAAAAAGACACCATGGGCGAAATCGCCGTCCCAACCGATAAATACTACGGCGCACAAACGGCGCGTTCCCTGATTCATTTTGCCATCGGCACCGAAAAAATGCCCCGCGAGGTTATTCGCGCTATGGGCATTTTGAAAAAATCGGCTGCGATTGTCAATACCGAACTTGGCTTGCTCACGTCGGAAAAGCGTGATTTAATCACCAAAGCAGCCGATGAAGTCATTGCCGGAAAACTCGACGACCACTTCCCGCTTGCCGTTTGGCAGACCGGCTCCGGCACACAAACCAACATGAACGTAAACGAGGTTATTTCCAATCGCGCTATCGAAATGGCGGGCGGCGAAATGGGCAGCAAAAAGCCTGTTCACCCCAACGACGACGTGAACAAAGCGCAAAGTTCCAACGACACCTATCCGACGGCGATGCACATCGCGGCGGCAGAAGAACTGGTGAAGCGCCTTATTCCTGCGGTAACAAAACTGCGCGATACCCTTCAGCACAAGGCTACGGCGTTCAACGACATCATCAAAACCGGCAGGACGCACCTCATGGACGCAACGCCACTCACGCTGGGACAGGAGTTTTCAGGCTATGTGCATCAACTCAATCAGGCTCTCAGCCGCATCAATGCTGTGCTTCCGGGTGTGTACGAATTAGCACTGGGCGGAACAGCCGTTGGTACGGGCTTAAACACGCATCCTGATTTTGCGGAAAAAGCAGCAAAGCAAATTGCGAAAGAAACAGGCTTGCCGTTTGTGTCTGCGCCGAATAAGTTCGAGGCACTGGCAGCACACGACGCACTGGTCTTTGCTCACGGAGCGCTTAAAACCTTGGCTGCCAGTTTGATGAAAATTGCCAATGATGTGCGTTGGCTGGCTTCCGGTCCGCGTTGCGGCTTGGGCGAACTCACCATTCCTGAGAATGAACCCGGCTCCTCCATCATGCCCGGCAAAGTCAATCCCACACAAAGCGAAGCAATGACGATGGTGGCGGCACAAGTGATGGGCAACGACGTGGCAATCAACATCGGCGGCGCGTCGGGGAACTTTGAGTTGAACGTTTTCAAACCGCTTATTATCTACAATTTCAACCAAAGTGTTCGCTTGCTTTCCGATACGTGTATTATGTTCGAGGAGCATTGCGCAGAAGGAATTGAGCCGAACCGCGAGAAAATTGATTATTACATGAAAAATTCGCTCATGCTCGTTACGGCGTTGAACCCGCATATCGGCTACGACAACGCGGCAAAAATCGCCAAACACGCCCACAAAACAGGTGGTACGCTCCGCGACGCAGGCATCGAACTCGGCTTGATTACGGGCGAGAAGTTCGATTCTGCCATCAATCCGGCGGCAATGACGAAGCCGGGAATGGAATAATTGTTTTGGATGTATAGTATTCGAGCGGCTTTTGGGGTGATTTGGCTTCAAGAGCCGCTTTTTTGTCATTGTTTATGCAACGTGTTTTTATTTACCTGTTTATTTCCATGCTTGCCGCTATGCAGAGTATTTTTGCACAGCAACAAGATACCACCTCCTGCACAAAAACCACTCTCGCCCTGGAACAAGCAACCACAATCCTTTCAGCACTTTCAACGGCGCAAAAGCGTGATTCGGCAAGAATAGATTCTCTCGTCAGTATTACCCGTAGAGCGCATGATGAAGCGCTTTCCTGCAAGTCCCACTTGACAGCAATGATGGTGCTTGCCACAAGCGAATCCGCCCGAAAGCTCCTTGCAACCAATAATCTCCTCATGTTTCGTATGGCACTCCGCGATACGCGGCTGTTTTTGGACGAAGCAAAACGATATTGGGAGAAACGTCAATGAAGAATCCAATGTTTATGCGCCTTATACGCTATCTTGTTGTGATACCGCTTAAAGTTTTAGGTGGAGTGCTGCTTGTGGCTGTTGTTCTAGCAAGCATTCCCTACGCACTCTGTCCTGTCTATGATTTCCCAGTAATTACGCCGTTTTCGGGCAATGTGCTATACAATCCTTATTCCTCCATCAATGATAGCTTGCCGAATGGAAAATGGCTAAAAGCCAATTTTCATGCGCATTCTGTGGCTTGGCGCGGCTTGGCACATGGTAATTCCTCGCTTCCGGCGTTGAGTAATTCCTACAAACGGCTTGGATACGACGTTGCCGCAGTGTCGAATTATCACCGCATGGACACACTGCCGGACTTTTCGGAATACTTTATTTCCTCCTACGAACACGGCTATAATGTCCGTAAAGCTCATCAAATCTGCATCGGTGCAAAAGATGTTGTTTGGACGGATTATGTATTTGGACATTGGATGCAGCAAAAGCAGCACAACATCAAGCGTTTGAAGGATGTTACCCCCGTTGTCGCGTTGGCACATCCGATATGGCAAGGTGCGTACTCGCCTGAATCTGTGCGCTTTTTGACCGATTACGATGCAATGGAGGTTTTTAATCATTTCCGCGAATCGCTTGAACTCTTCGATTCTGCGTGGTCTGCGGGGCGCACGGCATGGGCGATGGGCGCAGATGATTCGCACGACGTACAAGGCGTGGGCGAAAACGGCGTGTGCTGGACGATGATTTACGCTGCGAAGCCGCACCGCGACAGCATTCTTCAGGCATTGCGGCAAGGGCGTTGTTATGCTGTGAAATTGAATAGCCTTTTGCGTGAGCGCTGGAAGGACTTAGGCTCAGGGCTGGTACGGGATTCCTGCCTCAATGCTGTGAATGATTGCCGATTGGAGACGCTTTCGGTACAAGGCGACTCCATAACACTCACCATGACGGGAAACGTTGTATTGGTGCGCTTTATAGGACAATCGGGTATCGTTCGCAACGCCATTTCGGGCAAAAATGTCACAGGATACCGTTTCCGACCCTATGACACCTACATTCGCGCTGAAATTCTTTCGCCCAATACGACGATTGTTTTGAACCCTGTTGTCCGCACCGCAGATGGCTCGTTACCACAGGCATCGGCAAGCGTTAATGCTGTGAAAACCGCATTGTGGGTGTTATTGTGGCTTATCGTGTATGGCGGGCTTGCTTTCGTACTTGTTCGTCGATATTTCAGAGCAAAGAACGTGGAGAAGAATGCCGTTAAAAAATGTTAAATACCCGCATCATTGCTTGGCTTCTGCGCTTTGTATTGTAGATTTGCAGTGTTCATCATTGATTACTCACGTTGTTTCTGGTTTGTTATGAAAAAGCGCACGATTTGGACTATTCTCGCCCTGATGCTTATTGGGCTTTTAGGTATTGTTGTGATACAAGTTTATTGGCTGGCACGAGCTTCTGCACTGGAACAGAGTTTGTTCAAGCAGCGCGTCCATCGTGCGCTCAATAATGTGGCACGGCAGCTTGAAATCAAAGAGACGAAATCGTTAATTATGCAAAGCCTCAATGACGTTCGCAAAACAGCAGAAGCGGTGAAAGCGCGTCGTCATGCGCCATTGGCGGCAAGTCGCTCAGACCGCCAAATAGCCCAGTCTGCTCCCAAAGTCTTACCAAAGTCCACTTCGGGCGTTGCGGATTCGTTAGCGGTCAGCCTCAGGGATCCAAGTGCTAACGGCAAAATTGCACCGAGCAATAAAACTGCACCAAGCAGCCATAGCGATAAACCATCGGGCGAAAAACTAACCAGCGATAAAGGCTCATCCTTGAGCGTTCAAGACGGCTCCGACTCGTTTGAAATGCGCATTGATAATGGCAATATTTCGTTTCGCTCTTCAAAATCTTCCGCAAATGGCAACAATGGACGTGGCTCGTCAGTTGTTGCGCAGCCCGCACCACCACAACCACCGCAGGGCTTGGTTGTCACTATTCCCACGCCGGACGGACAGCCATTCCGTTTCATTATCCCAACCTCGAAGCCCTTTCAGCGCGATTCCTTGGCACGGCGTGTTCGGCGGTTTTCGAGTGGTGGTGGCAATTATGCAGTATCAGGCTCAAAGACCTTAGAAGAAAAAATGAATTTGGCTGCCGAGCGCCGTGCCGAAGCACTTGAGCGCCCGTCAAGCGGTTCCGAGTGTGAGAACTGCCCTCAAACAAAGGAGCAGCGCGAGGCACAGCGTGATGCGCTACGCAATGCGCAGCGCTCACACGAAAAATATCTCCGAGACCACTTCCAACGCGAGTTTGCAAAATCGCAACAAATGATTGAGCGTCTGCGCCGTATGCAGGGCGTGAATACGCGCGATGTAGATTCGGTTTTTGCAATGGCGTTTCGCCAAACATGGCAGGATATGGGCAATTTTGGTTTTGAAATGCGTGTGCTTCCGCCCGGCTCGGTTGCTCCTCCTGCTTCTACCGCCGTTATCAATCCTCCAAGCCCTCCCGCACCGCCACAGTCCGCACAAGAAGCTATTTCGGAGAACGCTATACAACAGCCGACAAAGAAGAAACACGCGCCTAGCATAGCACAAAAAAACAAGGAGTTGAAGCCACAAACTGGCACAGAAGCTCGCACACAAACCCGCGACACGATTGGCAAAATTCTTGATAAAGTTGACCTTATTGAGAATGTCTTGGAAAACATGGTTTCGCGGAAACAATCAGCCATGGAGCGTGTTCCACTTACGGATTTAGAAGTGCTGCTTGCGGCGGAGTTGCGTGAGAATAGTGTGAATATTGGCTATGAGTACGGCATTATGCGTGGCAATGGCGGACGGAGCGGGAAAAAGCAAGATTCGATGCTGATAGTTCGTGCCTCGACGCAGAGCCAGAATGACCCTGCCACACCGCATCATTCCGTTGCACTTCGCGCTTCAGAATTTCAGGTACAACTTTTCCCGAATGATATTTGGGGCAGTGAGGAGAAAGAATATCTTGCCGTCCATTTTCCTGACTATGCACCCGGCTTGACACTTGCCGGAATCGCACCAGTACTGGGTTCGTCGGTGATTTTTCTCTTGCTTATTGTGGGCTGTTTTGGCTTTACGCTTGTAGCACTCATGAAACAGAAGAAACTCTCCGATATGAAAACGGACTTTATCAACAATATGACGCATGAACTGAAAACACCGATTGCGACTATCTCCATTGCCAGTGAGCGCTCAAAGATACGCACGTGCGGAGCGAAAGCGTCCGCGTGGAGCGGTTTGTTAATATTATTCATGATGAAAACAAGCGCCTCGCCGGACACGTCGAAAAAGTGCTCCAAGCCGCACAAATGGACAGAGGCGAACTGAACTTAAAACTTGTGCCGACGAACACCCACACGCTTATCGAAGCCGTAGCGGACTCACTGGCACTGCAATTGGAACAAAAACAAGGACGCATTGAACTCCGCTTGGAAGCTCATACGTCCGTGTTGCAAGCCGATGAAGCGCATTTTCGTAATGTCCTGATGAATTTACTGGACAATGCCAATAAATACACCCCCGAAGCGCCGCACATCATCGTTTCAACCCGAAACACCGTACAGGCGCTCATTATCACGATAAGCGACAATGGAATCGGTATGTCGCGCGAGGCACAGAAGCAAATTTTTGAAAAGTTCTACCGTGTTCCAACGGGCAATCGGCATGATGTCAAAGGCTTTGGTTTGGGGCTGAATTACGTCAAAACGATTGTCGAGGCTCATGGTGGGACGGTTTCTGTGAAAAGCGAACAAGGCAAAGGTAGCACATTTGAAGTAACGATGCCGCTTGCCAGTGCGCTCATTGCTTAAAATCTTTTCCACAGGTTTATTATTTTTCTTGTGCAACCAAATAACAACTTTCACGTAGTGCCGTGAAAGAGTGTCTTTTCACTACAACCATTGATGGCTATGGAGCAGCATACAATCTTACTTGTCGAGGACGACACCAATTTAGGCGGTGTCCTGCAAGAATATTTGACCATTAAGGGTTACACCGTCGAACTCAGCCGCGACGGTGAAGCGGGCTGGACGGCGTTTCAAAAAGGTAAATTTGATTTGTGCATTATTGATGTGATGATGCCAAAGCAAGATGGGTTCTCGCTTGCCCGCTCTATTCGTGCGAATAATGAACACGTTCCTATCGTCTTTGTGACAGCAAAATCTATGCAAGCCGATAAAGTTGAAGGCTTCAACATTGGCGCGGACGACTACATTACGAAACCCTTCAGCATTGAAGAATTGATGCTCCGCGTTCAAGCTATTTTGCGCCGTGCAAAGCCGACACAATCCCCCTCCGAGCAGAATTTGCCGGATGATTTTCCAATTGGTGATTACCGCTTCAGCTACCCCAACCAGCTTTTACGCCATCCCGAAGCAACAACGCAACTCACAAGCAAAGAAGCCGACCTGTTGCGCCTTCTCTGCCTTCATGCAAACCAAGTCATGAAGCGCGAAACAGCACTCAAAAGCATTTGGGGCGACGACTCTTATTTCAATGGGCGCAGCATGGATGTTTTCATTACCAAATTGAGAAAATATCTTAAACTTGACCCAACCGTGGAAATAATGAACGTACATGGGTCGGGGTACAAACTGGTGGTGCGATAGAGGCTTAAATTCACCGTCTTTATTTTTGTCTAGCAAATTTCAAGTCCTTGACCCCAAAATTTGAAATCACGAACTCCGTAACTACTCCCGTGCTGTTTCTCAAAAATTCCATTTCAAACCGAAAAACATGGTCGCCGGAGCCGTAAAATTTACTTTCTCCAATGCGCTTTAACTCAATATCCCCTAATCTTATGTGCTTCATCGTAAGTTTTTCGCCATTCATCTCAAAGGTATAGCTGGTGCGGAGTTCGTCATTGAAATACTCACCTTCAAATTCCTTGAGGCTTGTGGTATAATTTACTATTGGCTTGATGTTGGCATTTGTCGCGTTTACTGGATTTGTCCCTTTTCTCTCTTGCAATTTGTCCTTGATATAAAAATCAGCAATATCCCATCTGCCGCCCAAACGCTCATTATCTTCATCATTGCTCAGTTGGATAATGGATAAATGCTGGTCGGGGAAGCGTCCTAGATATGTCCTAAAAGCCGCAGTATGTCCACCGTGTGAAATAGTAGAAATGCCTTTATGCTTCCAAAGATTTTGCCCCTTTGCCTGAAAAATTGTATCTCCATCAATGATTCTCATAACAACTTTTTGCCCATTATCCAGGTGTGATGCTTCATTGAATGCTTTGATGAGTTTGGTATTACCGACTATCGGGTTTTCAAAATTTAATGCCCATTTACTGAGATCTTCGACGGTTGAAAGCAGATTTGAGGAACCAACATTTGAAGAGGTTAGAATTTTGTGATAATACGCACCCTTGTCAAATTCATATGACTCGGCTTTGTTCTTCACAATTTTTTCAGCGTTATCACAAAACTGTGTGTTCGTCATGCCTAGTGGTTTGAAGATTTTTTCGCTTGTGTATTCTGCAAGCATCTTTCCAGAGGTACGGCGCACGATTTCTGCCAAAAGGATATAGTTTGTGTTGCTGTAACCGAATGCAGTGCCGGATTCAACATTGGTTTTCTTTTGGGCTGCCAACAATTTCAGTATTTGTTCATTCGTGAATACATCGTCTAAACGCCAACCTGCCAACGACAGCAATGCGCCATGATCACGCAGTCCGCTAATATGCGCCAGTAGATGTTTAATTTTTATGATTTTACCGTAAACAGGCAGTTCGGGAATATATTTTCGTACATCGTCCTCCAGCGAGACTTTGCCTTCACTTTCCAAAAGATACACAGCGAATGCGGTAAACTGCTTTGATACTGAAGCAAGGTTAAAAACCGTTTGCGGGGTAATCGGAATGTCGTGGTCGAGGTCAGCCATACCGTAGCCCTTTTTGAAAACGATTTTTCCATCTTTGACGATGGCAACCGCTACGCCTGGCGTTTTTTCGTTGTAGGAAGCGAACAAAGAATCAATTTTCCTTGCTGCTGCTATTTCGTTTGTTTGCGATAGTGCAGAGTTTGATAGTACAAAGAAACAAACGAAGAGAAAGAGTTTAGAGATGTTCATTGGTTTGAAAATGTTTGGTGGTTGCTACTATTTTTTATCCAATGGATAGAAGGCTTCCTCCATAACGCAGGAAAATTTCCCGTCATTGGCGGTACACAAAAAAGCCCCACCCCAGAGAGTTTTCGGGTAGGTGATAATTTGCTTCGTCTCAGCTTTTAAGGCATCGAAACGTATGCTATCCAATGCCTCCTTGATGGGAAACCATTGATATTTTTGATGAGGTTTTGCGGCTTGTCCTATATTGCCGCTTATGTATTTAGCCGTATAATGTGTACGATAGGAAACATCATCAAGGTCTGTCCATTTGTAGGTAAAAATTCCAGCCAATCTTTTTACTTCCACCACAAGACCAATCGCTTTCGCCAAACTGTCCAATCCTTGTTTCAAGGTTTGCTTTTTGTTTGAGCGCAAGGCTGGTGTCATCCAGCCATTGCGCCCTTTTTCCAGTAAAATCTCCTGTTGTTGGTTAAAGATAATCAGCCGTTGTATGGTGTGATTATCGCCGGGCTGTACTTCATTTCTAGGCTTCGGTGCGACTTTTGCCGAGTCCTGCGCAAAAGCGAAAGGCATTCCACAAAAGAGGGTGAGAATGAATGCTACGATAGATTTCATGTTTCTGTATGTGTTTGAATTTGTTTGTGATAAGCAATGTTACTTGTTGTTTTCAAGAGCTTCTATAATTTTCAACGCAACACCACGAGAAGATTGAAAATTTTGCCCCGTAATGACTCTCCCGTCTTTTTCCACGTGCGCATTGGCTCTGCCGGAAAACTTGAATATACCGCCGCGCTCTTCGATGGTTTTCTGAATGAGAAAGGGAAAATGTTTGAAGTATTCACCTTTCGCATCCTCATACGAATCGGGCCAGCCGCTTACCGTTTTTCCGGCAACTAAAAATTTCCCGTCTTTCGTTTTTAGGTGTGCGATGCCAGCCGTGCCGTGGCAAACCGAAGAAATAATACCGTTGTTGTCTTCATAGACCTGCACGGCGATACGCTGTATATCGGCGTTTTCGGGAACGTCGTACATCGCGCTCCCGCCGCCGATGTAATGAACGGCTTTGTAGTTCCTGAAGTCAATTTCCTTCGGCGTTTTGGTATTACCGAGCGAGTACATGAAATCGGGATTGTACAAATAGGATTTTTGCAGAGTGTCGGACGTATTGACGTAGGCGATGGGGATAGCACCGCCTTTGGGGCTTACAAAATCTACCGTGTAGCCTTGTGTTATGAAGGTGTGATAGGCATTAACAATTTCGGAATAACTATTGCCCGTCTCAATAGCAGAACTCCCGTAAAAATGCGCATTCGAGACGATAAAGAGAATACGTTTTCCTGATTTGTTCGAGGACTTATTTGCGGCTGCTTTGCTGATAATTTTCCACTCGCCCTGAATCTTTTTCAGCAAAAACATATCCATAAATTCCTGCTTCCGTTCGGGAAGAAGAATTTCCGCCTTTGCTATGGCAATATCGCCGTAATGCTCAATCGAAACAGTCCTGCCCAAGCGACCATTGAATGCGCCTTGTTCTTTTTGAAACCATTTTGTGTATTCCGCGATAGGCACTATCCACAGAGGCTTGTCTTTAGTGCTGAGGAAAAGATTTGCTTCTGTGTAAAAAGCCTTGCTGATAGTATCGGGCTTGTTGTAGGACGTGCCGTCGAGGTAGTTTTGAAGACATTTCTCAATCAATGCCTGTTCTGATTGCGCAAATGACGCAATAGCTTGGAAGGCAAAGAAGATTGCCGGGATGAATTTCAGAACGATTCTTTTCATAAAACTTTGGGTTTTGGTGAATAAAAAAATGTTCCGCAAAGATACATTGCAGCAATTTTCTATCACTCCAAGTCTATGAAAAACCCAGTCCGAATGTATAAAACAGGAGTAGAATGTTAGGTTTTTTGGAAGGTTGCAGGCGTAACACCAGTAATTTTTTTGAAGGCACTGTAAAAGGTACTGCTCGAATTAAATCCACATTCCATGCCGACGGCATCTATTTTGAGATCGGTATTTTCTTTCAATAATCGCTTCGCCTCCCGAATCCGATACTCATTGATGAATTGGGTGAAATTTTTTTGCAAATTATCGTTCAGAAATTGCGAAAGCAACTGAGGGCGAATGTTCAGTTCTTGCGCTAAAAGAGGCAAAGTAAGATTGGGAGTGGTGTATATTTTTTTGACTTCAAAGAGTGTGGTGATTTTTTCGTGAAGTTCGTTTGCCAGCTTTTCGTCTATCTTATTGATGTATTTATTGTTGGACGTTGTTATCACTCCCAGTTTGTCCTTCATGTAAAAAATAACCAGAAAAGAGACGTAAAAACCGAAGGAAAACGTTAATGCTCCCGAAATGTATGAGGTATATTTTCCAAAAAAATACGAAAGCCAAATAGCCGAAACACCGCATAAAATGGTCATTATCCACACGTCGTCATGGGTAATGAGATTGCGGGATGTGAAGAGTTTGGTAAAAACAGGTTTGGCGGCGAAAGCGGACAAAAGAATGAAAATGAGCCACTGATAATTGATGATTCGATATATCGGATTTCCCCATAAGTGCGGATATTCTTGGTACGGAAACAGCACGCCAAAACCAATGGTAATCAGGAAGAGCGCGGCAAGACCATATTTTGCCAATGAGAGGTTGATACTCTGCAATTTCGATTGCACAAAAAAGTACAACAGAGGTCCGATGAAAAAACACGCTGACAGCCCGATTTGCAGATATATTTTGGGCAACTGATTG